>JAIBBZ010000090.1 GCA_019694435.1 Pirellulales bacterium | reverse complement strand
ACGTCGCGCGCGATCAGCTCGCCGAGCGGCGTGTTGCCGTCGAGCGGCCGGCCGGCGGCCAGGGCGGTTTCCAGCCGCGCCCGGCCGCCGGCGTCGGTTTTGGCGCGGGCCGCGGCAAGCTTCGCCGCCAGCGCGTCGATGGCGCCGCGGACCTCATAGAGCTGCCGGATGCGTTCGGGGTCGAGCTGGACTACCTCGAAGCCACGCCTGCCGCTCTCGGTGACGAGGCCCTGCCGGTGCAGCAGGTGCAGCGCATGCGACACCGGCTGGCGCGAGACGCCCAGCCGGTCGGCCAGCTCGTTCTGGCGGATGCGCTGGCCCGGCAGCAGCGAGCGGTCGATGATCGCTTCGAGGATCCGCGCGTAGACCTGGTCGATCAGGTTGGGAAGCGGGTCGAGCGGGATCATGCGCAGCCATTCGTTTGGAATACGGAATTCCGTATTCGAAATCTATCGTAGCCTGCTGCGGTCGTCAATCCGGAACCATCATGCAACAAATCTGTTGCATGATGGGTCGTCCCCCTGAACGCATCGGGATGGTGAGTGAAGGCGTCAGCCCGCCAGAAAATCCAGTACGATCTCGCAATATCTCTGTGGCTGCTGCTCGAACATCGGATGGGTCGCGCCCGCGATCATTTCGGTGCGCGAGCCCTTCACATGCGTCGCGAGTGCGCGCAACACCAGCGGCAGCGTTCCCCTGGTGTTGGCGCCGCCGATGAACAGCGTCGGCGTCCCGATCGCTTCGGCATCGGACCGCGAGAAGGGCGGGCGCTGGTCGCGGGTCTGGCCGATCAGCGTCGTCGCGTTGTCGCGCAGCTGCTGCTTTTGCGCCGCAGGCAGCCGCTTCCAGGCGCCGGGGCCCTCCAGCGCGTCCATGAAGATCTGCAGGCCGCCGTCGACGTCGCCCTTGGCGATCACCTCGGCGGAAGCCGCGATCCGTGCCGCCAGCGGCGAGGGGCCGGGCTTGTAGTTCGGGTCGAGCGTGCCGTCGAGTTCGCCGCCGGGCTCGGCCAGAATCAGCCTGCGCAGCAGATCCGGCCGCCGCTGCGCCACGCGGAAACAGATGTGGCCGCCGCGCGAATGACCCATCAGGTCGACCGGCCGCGGCTCGATCCGTTCGATGAAGGCGATGACGTCGTCGACATGCTGTACGATCGAATAGGTGTCGCCGACGCCGTCCCAATGGTCGGGAAAGAAATGCCGCAGGCTCACCGCGATCACGCGGTGCCTCGCCGTCAGGGGCCCAAGTACGGCCGACCAGATGCGGAAATCGCACAGCGAGCCGTGCACGCAGACCAGCGGCGCGGCGCCCGGCTGACCCTGGCCCACGTCGAGATAGGCCATGTCGTATCCGTTGACGCGCAGGGTCTGCATTTCGGGCTCGGGGAACTGAATGGGGGAAGGAACTGGCTGTGCAAGATTCCCGGAATCCGGGTGGATAGCAACAATTTCCAAGCCTAGATTTGGCTCTACGATTAGCTCGGGCTGAAAAGCCTGGAAGGGCAAGCCATGACCGGCCAGCAATTTGCAATCTTCGATACCCCGATCGGCGCCTGCGGTGTGATCTGGGGCGAGCGCGGCATCACCGGCGTGCAGCTGCCGATGGGCAGCGAAGACAAGACCCGAAGCCGCATCCATCAGCGCAACGGCGATGTACCCGAGGCCGTTCCGCCGACGGAGGTGATGCACGCGATCGATGCGATGAAGGAATTGCTCGCGGGCAAGCCGAACGATCTTGCCGAGATCGTGCTCGATCTCGACGGCGTGCCGGAATTCAACCGCGGCGTTTACGACATCGCGCGCAAGATTCCACCGGGGCAGACCCTGACCTATGGCGACATCGCAAAGAAACTCGGCGGCGTGGAATTGTCGCGCGACGTCGGCCAGGCGCTGGGACGCAACCCGTGCCCGATCGTGGTGCCCTGCCACCGCGTGCTCGCGGCCGGCAACAAGCCCGGCGGTTTTTCCGCCAATGGCGGGGTGGTGACCAAGCTGAAGATGCTGGCCATCGAGGGCGCGGTGGTGAACCACACGCCGAGCCTGTTTGATTGATTTCTGCAATGATCCGCGCCATGGCGTTCCGTGCGCTTGTGCTGACGGCGGCTTTTGCCGCGGGGCTGACGCCGGTCGCGTGCCTTGGCCAAACCAGCAATCGATTGCCGGCCAAGGCGACAAAGGAACTGCCCCCTGAGCTGCTCTCGCTGCTCCTGCAGAAGAAGATGCCGAAATCTTCACCTATCGTTGTGCGCGTTTTCAAAGAGGAGGCGGAACTCGAAGTCTGGAAACAGGACACGACCGGCCGTTTCCAGCTCCTCAAGATCTATCCGATCTGTCGGTGGTCGGGCGATCTTGGGCCGAAGCTGCAGGAGGGCGACCGCCAGGCTCCCGAGGGATTCTATACAGTTACCCCCGAGTTGATGAATCCCAACTCCAACTTCTATCTTTCGATCAACCTCGGCTACCCCAACAGCTTCGACAAGGCGAACGACCGCGACGGCAGCTTTCTCATGATCCACGGCGACTGCTGGTCGAGCGGTTGCTATGCCATGACCGACGAACAGATAAGCGAAATCTATTCGCTG
>JAIBBZ010000089.1 GCA_019694435.1 Pirellulales bacterium | reverse complement strand
GTTACCATCCCCAATTTGCGTGCTGATTTTCTCGATCTGGACAGTCCAAAAGGAGACGAGCGCGTGGATGCGTTCAGGGGCAATGGCAACGTCGTAGATGTGTCCAATGAGCCCGCCGGGAGCTGCATCGCTTTGATCTGCCGCATCGTGTCCCGCTGACGTGCCTTGCTTGTCTGAGCCCATTGCTGCATTTTCCGTCGGGTATTAAAAGCTATCGCCGACGGCCGGGCCAGTCCGGCGGCAGCGGTTCTCTCGCTGGCCCAACTCGATAATGAGGACGGAAAGGGTCTCAGGCGTCAAGCCGGCATCGGCCTGGAAGGCGGCCAGAGGCACGATTATTGCGACGCACAAAGTCACCGTACCGGTGGTCGGGCACTTTGCCACACATGTGACGAGCGCGTGTACGATGCGGGCTCAGGATCATACTTGCCCGTCAACAGTGCGAAGCCCGCTGCTCCCGCGATGCTCGAAGATCGCCCGAGACCGACCGTTCGTTGCTACGAAGTTCGCAGATTTCGTTGCGGCGCAGCAAAATTCGAATTTGAAAAAGCACATGCCAGCAGATGATCCGTGTCGCCGGACTGTCGGTCCTGGCCCGTCTCGCCGCCCGAGCGTGACAAAGTCGGGTTGTTGCGGTGCACACGTAGCATGTCGCGTGCCCTGCAAAATTGCAACATCGGTGTTGAGCACCGGCACTACAGCCGCTGTGGGTCACTTTCGACCCTTGGAGTGCTCTGCGCGATGGGTCCTCGGGACAAGCCCGAGGATGACAGCGGAGGAGGTGGCGCGCTGGTCGCCCCAACGCGCCGCCTGTCCCTCGCTTTACCCTGCCACCGCACTTGCTGTCGCCAGCCACGCCCATCCTGTAGGCTCGGCAACAGAGAGGGATACAGTCACCTAGGAAAGCCACCAATGCCCCACCCCTTTGCCGGTACGGCACCGAACCTGCCGACACCGTCTCGCATCGTCGCCCGCCCCGACCGGCGCGCGTATGGCATGGGGCTTGGCATCATCCTGCTCGACGACGTCTATCCGGGGTTTCCGGGCGACGTGCGCAATGCGTCCGCGTGGCCCTTCCCCGTGCAGTACGACATCGCCGAGGGCGTCGACATCTTCCGGCTCGTCGACCCCGATCATCCCGACCGCGACAGCTGCTACGAGGCGATCCTCGCCTCGGCCCGGCGGCTGGAGCGGCTCGGCTGCCGGGCGATCGCGGCCGAGTGCGGTTTCTTCTGCTACTTCCAGCGCCGCATCGCCGACGCGGTGTCGGTGCCGGTGTTCATGTCGAGCCTGCTGCAGGTGCCGTGGGCGCAGGCGCTGATCGGCTCGAAGCGCGCGGTGGCGGTGTTGACCGGCTTTCCGCAATCGCTCACCCCCGCGCACTTGGAGGCGGTCGGCATTGCGCCCGGCCCGCGGCTGAAACTGTTCAGCACCTACGAGCTGTGCGGCGCCGAGTACCCCGAGTTCAAGAAGCTGTGGAGCACGCGCGGCCTGCGCACCGATCCGCCGTCAGCCGACTTCGATCTCGCCCGCGAGCAGATCGTGCGCGCGGCACGAGCGATCGTCGACGGCAACCCGGACATCGGCGCGCTCGTGCTCGAATGCACCGGCTACCCGCCGTTCGCGTCCGCGATCCAGGCCGAGATCGACCTGCCGGTATTGAGCTGGGGCACGCTGCTCGACTACGCCTTCGGCGTCGTGGTGCACCGCCGATATCGCGGCCACGTCTGATCCGCAATGCCGGCCTCTCCCACCACCGGCCAGTTGCTGCGCGTGCTCGTGGCGCTGGTCTCGATGAGCTGCCTCAGCCAGTTCTTTCGCGTCTCGCAAGGCGTGATCGCGCCGGAGCTGATGCGTGAGCTGTCGATGTCGCCGCAGGAGCTGGGCTTCGCCGGCGGCGCGTTCTTCATCATGCTGCTCGCGATGCAGATCCCGGTCGGCATCTGGTTCGACCGCCATGGCGCGCGGGTGACGCAGGCGGCGCTCGCGATCTTCATCGTCGCCTGCGCGGTACTGGTGGCACGCGCCCAGTCGGCCGGCGACCTCATCGTCGCGCGCACGGTGATGGGGCTCGGCTGCGCGGCGAGCTTCATGGCGCTGGTGTTCGTGCTGTCGAAGTGGGTCGAGCCGGCGCGCTACACCACGGTCTTGAGCTGGGGCTTCGGGCTCTCCAACATCGGCACCATCGCCGCCACCGCGCCGATGGCGTGGGCGGCGAGCACGATCGGCTGGCGCAACTCGTTCCTGTGCCTGGCGGTGATCTCGGCCGCCGCCGCGATCACGTTCTGGACCGTGGTGCGCGACCGCCCGCCGGGATCGACCGAGCCGCCGGCGCGGCCCGAGCCGCTTGCCGCGGTGCTGGCGGGACTGATGATGGTGTGGCGCACGCCCGGCCTCGTGCCGGTGCTCGCCATGCACACCTTCGCGTCGGGCACCCAGCTCACCGTGCTCGCGATCTGGGCCGGCCCCTATCTCAACGACCTCTATGGCCTCGACGGCATCGCGCGCGGCAAATACCTGCTGCTGATGGGCCTGGCGCAGGTCGCCGGCATCTTTTCCTATGGCCCGCTCGACCGGCTCGTCGGCTCGCGCAAGAAGGTGATCGTGTCCGGCGCGCTGGCGACGATCACGATCCTGGCCGTCCTCGCGGTCCACACCAGGCCGCAGCTTTGGCTGGCGGTGACGCTGCTGACCGCGTCGCTCTACCTCGGCTCCTACAGCGTGGTGATCGTGAGTCAGGGCCGTGCGCTGTTCCCGCC
>JAIBBZ010000088.1 GCA_019694435.1 Pirellulales bacterium | reverse complement strand
AATGCAAGCGGCCGCGCAGGCCGGCCCCGACGTCGTCGGCCTGCGCTTCGGCATGGACGAGGCGCCGGTCCTCGCCACGCTGAAGTCTCACGTGCCGAACGCGTTCATGATGGAGACCAAGGGCAGCTACCGCTATCGGGATGGCTCGGCGCAGCACGAGACGCCGCCGTACCTGAGCAAGCTCACGGCCAAGGTCGACAGCCCCCGCGAGCAGATCATCGTGGTGTTCTCGTCGGCGCCCGGTCCGCAGCGACTGGTCGGCGTCCTGCGCGAAGTCTCGCTCAAGGACCCGCCGACGCAGGCGCAGATGCTGCAGCAGCTGACCGACAAGTACGGCACGCCGACCGTGTTGAACCGGGGCAAGTCGCCCGGCGCCGCGATGCAGACCAGCGTCGTCTGGGGCGAGGCCGGCAAGCCGATGTGCTGGCGCGACCAGCCCGGTACGACGGTCTTTCCGTGGGACGCAGGCAGCGAACTCGTGAACTGGCTGCGTCACATGCAGAAGAAGGGCATCGCGCCGCCCGATCTCTCGCAGTGCGGCTACGCCGTCGGTGCGAAGATCCAAGGCGAGCCGGTGCACCAGCTCGTCGTCACGATGGGTGATGTGGGTGCCCAGGCGACGTCGAGCCTGCAGGCCCAGCAGTGGGTTTCGGAACTGCAGAAGAAGGCCGAGCAGGAACGCCTCGCGCGCGGTACCGGGCCCAAGCTCTAGTCTCGACGCGGTAGTGCGGCTCGCGGGCCCAGCGGCATGACCGTCGTGCCGGGTGGACGCGAACCGGAGCGAGGCGCACAGGTCGAGCCTGGGCATGCAACGATGCCGGCTCAGCGACGACGCGGACCCATGCGCCGCGGCGCGTCGAGCGCCGCACTTGCGGCGCGCGTCGGTGCGGCGATTGCCTTCGCGACGGCCGCGCTGCTCGCTTGCGGCGCTGTGCTCGCTCAGGATCCCGACGCTGCCGCGAAGGCGCTGATCGCGCGCTACGTCGCGACCTGGGACGTCGACGCGCTGCTCGCCGAACCCGCCATCAGCGGCGAACTCGACGCGCTGCTGGGGCGCGCGCGGCCGCAGCTCGATCGCGCGCTCGCCGTTACCGCGGGCGTCGAGTACCGCGCAGGGGCGCTCGCAGTTGCCGGCAACGGCCGCCATCAGGGCGGCGAGCTCGAAGCCATCGTCTGCATCCAGCCGTTCGGGAAGGCGCCGCAAGTCCACGTCGCCGTCCTCGATCGCGGCAAGGTCGTCGTCTACACGCGGCAGAAGCGGTGGGACTTCCTGCCGACCTGCATTCGCGACTGGGCAACGCTCGCGCTCGTCGGCACCGAAGCTCGCATGAGACTGCCGGCCGGCGTGCAGTTGGGCCGCCGAATACACTCGCCCCGAACGCCCAACATCTACGGAGCCCCTAGGTCTGTGTTTGAAAAGATCGTTCTCCGCCGGACAGAAACTGGATCCCCAATCACCGCCGGTCAGATTGCCGAGGCACTGCTCTTCTACCAGAACGTCCATTTGCTGATCGACATGGGCAGTCTTGGGAATCTCGTGCGTCAACTTGGCGTGGGTAACCTGTTAACACTCCTCAATAGAAGCGACTGCTCGGCCGTCTATTGCGAAGAGATTCTCGGCACGCAGTCACACGCGGTCGGGCCTCTGAACGCGCACGCATATGCTGCCTTCACGTTGATTGGTCACGATGGTGTCGGGATGTTCAAGACTCGGGAAGACCGAGTGGCTTACATGCTTCGCTCTAAAGGTGTTTCCGCGTCGGACGCCAAGCGCTTCGCAAGGTTATTCCTGAGAGTGGCACCGCCTCGAAAATTGTCCGGAGATTACTACGTGCCGGGAGGCATAACTGCTGCAGCTCGCCATGACATGGCTGATCCATCCTTTGTAAACCCGGCCATCAATACAGCTCTTGCGTTGACACCGGGCGCGCAGACCCTCGGCGCGATGCTGCAGTTCGACATCCAAGACTCTGACCTTGGGATGTATGTGTTCAATAACATTGACTTCGCCGCGATAAACGCGCGCAGAGCAGCGCTGCGCCCGCCACTTGAGCCAGTGACGGTCGCGCACCTTCTCACTCACATACTTGAGGCGCGTGCGGATCTTGCCCTTGCCTCTTTCTACGGCGGCGACTTTGCCACCTCGGAAGTCACTTCGGCCATTGTCCAGATACGGTACGCAGACATTTTCCGTCGCCAGAAGCTTAATCAAGAGGAACTTGCCAGTTTCCATCAAGTAACGCTTCCCGACTACCCGTCCTTGCGCGAGACGATCGACTCAGGGCAGCGCACTTTCAAGGAGTACATGGTTTTGCTTGATAAGGCAGCCAAGTTCAAGGAGTGGCTTCGGTCGGCCAACGTGGATGAAGGCCTGCTTCGATCCTACATGGCCAGCATCTCGAAGGAAGGCTGGATTCAGTCAGTCCCCGCCAAGACCGTGCGGTATGTATTCACCCAAACGTTGGAAGCGTTCAACCCATTGCTCGGGGTGGCAACTGCAGTCGCCGACAACTTCATAATCGAAAAGCTGCTGAGCGGTTGGCGCCCGAACCACTTCGTGGAGTATCGGCTCGCCCCATTCATCGTAGGCCCCAAAGCGGCGGCCTGACCCGATGCTCCGGCCGTCCCCCTACGGCTTCCTTGGCCAGCCTCAGCAGGCAACTGAGGTCACGCGCTGAACGTCAGGCCGCGGCCGCCGGAACGGCGCTCCGCGCCTGCGCGTGGGGCACGCCGCGGTTGCGACGCGCGCGCCGAGGCCGGCCGGAAGCGGGTACCGCCTGCGAAGGCGAGCCGTGAGCTTGCGCTTTCCGGTTCAGGCGCCGTGCATGCCCGCGTTGCCCGACG
>JAIBBZ010000087.1 GCA_019694435.1 Pirellulales bacterium | reverse complement strand
GGGCGGTGCGGCCCAACTGCTGCTCCAGAAGGGTTACCACGCGGGAAAGCTCTTCCGGGCGATTATTGCCAACATTGTAAATTCGCGCCGGCGGCTCGCCATCCGGCCCGCCCGATCCGGGGATCCGCTCGGTCAGACGCAATACCGCGCTGGTGACATCGTCGATATAGGTAAAATCCCGCCGCATCCGGCCATGATTGAACAGCCTGATGGGCCTGCCCTCGACGATCGCCTTGGTAAACAGGAACATCGCCATGTCGGGACGCCCCCACGGGCCGTAAACCGTAAAGAAGCGCAGCCCCGTCACCGGCAGGCGGTAGAGGTGGCTGTAGGAATAAGCCATCAGCTCGTTGGCCTTCTTGGTCGCGGCGTAGAGACTGACCGGACGATCGGTCGGGTCGCCGACCGCAAACGGCAGCTTGGTATTGGCACCGTAGACCGACGACGACGAGGCATAGATCAAATGGCCACAACCGTTGTGCCGGCAGCCCTCGAGGATGTTGACGAACCCTTCGAGATTGGCGTCGGCATAGTCATTGGGATGATCGATGGAATGCCGCACGCCGGCCTGCGCTGCCAGGTGAATAACGGTCGGGAAACGACGTTCGGCGAACAAATCCGCGATCGCCTTGCGGTCGGCGAGATCGGCATGCGCGAATTCGAAGCCGTCGCTCGCACGCAGCAGATCGAGGCGCGCCTGCTTCAGCGAAGGATCGTAATAGCTGTTGAGATTGTCGAGCCCGACGACCTGCCGCCCGGCGGCCAGCAACGCGCGGGCGACGTGGAACCCGATGAAGCCCGCCGCGCCCGTTACGAATATCGTCCGATCTGACATCAAGTCCCCGATTGGCACCTCAAGCCGCCCGCAGCGGCCTCTTTACCTGCCGCGCGGCGCACCCCGCAATAGGCGTCGGCCGGCTATTGCCAGAACGGTTACGAAAACATACCAAGGCAGGCGCATTCAGCGCAGACCGCCACGGTCCGCGTTTTGACTTCCTCGAACCGATTGCTGCCACCTTCGATGCGCCGGATTGTGATTTCCTCGCTGAAGATACTGGTTTCCGCGGGCCTTTTGTATCTGGCGCTGCGCAAGGTCGATTTTCACGAGTTCGCCTCGCGCTTCACCGTCGCAAGCCTCGGTTGGATCGGGCTCGCGATCGCGGTGACGTTCCTGCAGATCTTCATCGGGGTGCTGCGATGGCGCGAGATCAGCGCCGAGTGCGGCGCCCCGCTCCGCCTGGCGCAGGCAACGCGCTACAACGTGATCGGCACCTTCTTCAATCAAACGCTACCCTCCTCGATCGGCGGCGATGCGGTTCGGTTGTGGCTGGTCGCACGCACCGGCGTCGGCTGGCGCGCCGCCACCTATTCTATTTTTGTGGACCGCGCGGTCGGTCTGATCGCGCTCGCCATCGTGATTGTGGCGAGCCTGCCCTGGAGCTACCGGCTGATTTCGGATCCGAACGGTCGCACTGCATTGCTGTTCGTCGATTTCGCGGCATTGGCCGGCGGCCTCGGCTTTCTGCTGTTCGGCCGGCTCAGATGGCCCTGGCTGAAGAACTGGTGGGCTACCCACCATCTGCACGCCTGCGCCGTCATCGCCAATCGCGTGATCTTCAGCCGCGACCGCGGCCCCAAGGTCGCAGCGCTGTCGTTCCTGGTCCATATACTCACCGTGGTGATCGCCTGGTGCGTGGTGCGCTCGATTGCCGCTCCCGTGCTGTTCGAGCAGGTGTTTCAGCTGGTGCCGCCGGTCATGCTGATCACCATGGTACCGATCTCGATCGCCGGCTGGGGAGTCCGAGAAGCCAGCATGGGCCTCGCGTTCGGCTACGCCGGGCTCGTCGCCAACGAAGGCGTCAACGTTTCGCTGCTGTTCGGCGCGGTCTCGTTCCTGGTCGGCGCGATCGGCGGCCTGGTCTGGATCTTCAGCGCGGAGAAGGCGGCAAAGGGTGCGGCCCCGATCGCCGTGCCCAACTGACTTAAGGAATTTCCCTTACTGCGAAGATAGAATGGCCAATTCGCGACTATTACTCTTACTTGCAGCGACCGCGCCCGCGGTGCTGCTGTGCGCTCTCCTCACGCGGGCCCTTCGGCCTATGCTCTTGCAGGTCGCGCTGGCCAAACCCACGGCACGCTCATCCCATAGCGAACCTACACCCCAGGGAGGCGGCATAGCGGTTGTCACGGCCACGCTTTCGTCGGCCACGGCAGCAATAATGCTCGCCGGAGGATCAGGCGCATCGCTTCCCGTTACCGTATTTGCCGCAACGCTGTTCATGACGGCGGTCGGCTTCATAGATGACATCAATTCGATTCCGGTGCTGCCTCGACTATTGCTGCAGGGCCTGGCGGTTGCAGCTGTTGTACTTGCGGCACCGGAAGAACTGAGGATCTTTCCGTCATGTCCGTACTGGCTTGAACGGACCATCTTGTTGATCGCTGGCCTTTGGTTCGTTAACCTCGTCAACTTTATGGACGGCCTGGACCTGATGACGGTCGCCGAGATAGTGCCCATTACCAGCGCGCTCGTTCTGCTGGGCTTGCTAGATGAGCTTCCCCAAGCCACGACTATTTCTGCCGCAGCTTTGTTGGGTGCGATGCTGGGGTTTGCGCCGTTCAATCGGCCGGTTGCCCGGATTTTCTTGGGCGACGTCGGAAGCCTGCCGATCGGCCTCATTACTGGCTGGTGCTTGCTTCAACTGGCGTACCATCAGCAAGTGGTGGCCGCGCTCCTGCTGCCGCTCTACTATCTCGCCGACGCGACCATCACGCTGATGCGCCGGATCGCCAGGGGCGAACCGTTCTGGACCGCCCATCGCACACATTATTATCAGCGTGCGACCGACAACGGATTTGCGGTGCAGCGGGTGGTGAGCGAGGTATTTGCGCTGAATTTGCTGCTGGCTGCGTTGGCGATCGCCTCGGTCATCGCTTCATCGACCGTCGCCGCAAGCCTGCTTCTCGTGGCCGGCGGCGGCGCAACGGCGTTTCTGATGCATCGCTTCGCCGGCTCGCAGCGCGGCTAGTCCGCCTCTCTTGCAGCAAGATCCCGAATTACGTTGCAATATTCGGTCATCGCGCGCTCATAGTCAAAGCGCCTGGAAATTTCGACAGCGCGTTCGGCGCGCTGCGGGTCGATCGACGCCGCCGCGCGCTTGACGGTTTCGGCCAGCTTGCCCGCGCTGCCGGGTTGGACCACCCAGCCGATATCATGCTCGATCACCGTCAGGGCGGCTTCTGCGTCGTTTTCCGAAACCAGGATCACCGGGCGGCCGCTCG
>JAIBBZ010000086.1 GCA_019694435.1 Pirellulales bacterium | reverse complement strand
CCCATGGAACTACGCGACGCGCTGGTGCAAATCGCGGAAATCCGGCGGCAGATGGCCAAGAACGACGTGTTCCGCGGCTATCGATCCGCGCCCGTCGCTTTCTCGGGCCTGATGGCCTTGGCGGCGGCCATCGCGCAAACGCGGCTGGTGGCCGATCCCTTGAACGAGTCGACGGTCTACCTGACGCTGTGGATGAGCGCGGCCGTACTGAGCGTCGCCGCGGTGGCCGCCGAAATGGCGGTCCGCATGGTTCGCACCCACGACTGGACTTACCTGGAACCCACGCGGCTGGCTGTCGAGCAGTTCCTGCCCCCGATGATCGCCGGCTTGCTGCTGACGGTCATCCTCGTGCGTCAATCGCCCGAGCACCTGGCGCTGTTGCCGGGCCTGTGGCAGGTGCTGTTCAGCCTGGGCATCTTTGCCTCGGCGCGGCTGCTGCCCAAGGCGATCTTTTTGATCGCCGGTTTCTATCTGTGCACGGGGGTGACCGTGCTCATTTGGGCGCGCGACGGCCTCTCGCTCGAACCTTGGTGCATGGGCCTGCCATTTGCCGTGGGGCAGTTCCTGGCTGCCGCGATCTTGTATTGGACCCTGGAGCGTCGAACATGAGTTCGGAACCGACCAAGCCCGTCCGATCGGTGGCTCGTTTTGCCTACGAGGGGCTCGAGCGCGTGATTCACGAGAAAGCCCGGCTCGGCATTCTGGCCTCGCTGGCTACGCATGCCGGCGCGCTGGCGTTTTCCGAGCTCAAGCAGCTGTGCGCGCTCACCGACGGCAACCTGAACCGACACCTGCAAGTGCTGCAAGACGCCGGACTGGTCGAAGTTCACAAGCAAACCAGCGCTAACCGGCCGCAAACCATCTGCCAAATGACCGCGCTGGGGCGCGAACGTTTCCTCGAGTACATCGGCGTGCTCGAAGGGGTCGTGCAAGACGCCCTCCGCGCCTCGCAGTCGCTCGCGTCGCCCTCGAATAGCGCCGGCTGGTCCCCCGCCTGATCCCCAGTCGCACCGCCAGGCATCTCGCAGCTATCCACCACCAACGCGTCGACCGCGGCCGCAGCACAGACCTTAACTTTGCAATACAAAGTGAATCCATGAATTCCTACGACGTTCTCGTGGTCGGGGCCGGGCTGGCCGGTTTGCAATGTACGCGCATCCTGGCCGGCTACGGGCTCAAAGTACTACTCGTCGACCGCAAGACGTCGCTCGCCCAGGGCATTCACACCACGGGCATCTTCGTCCGCCGTTCGCTCGAGGACTTCTCGCTCCCGGGGGCTTACCTCGGCCCGCCAATTCGCCACGTCCGGCTCTATTCACCGGCTCGCCGCGCGCTCGATCTGGTCAGCAATCACGAAGAGTTTCGCGTTGGCCGCATGGCCGAGCTTTACGAGCGCTGGCTGCGCGATTGTCGCGCCGCTGGCGCCGAGTGGCAACCGGGCGTCAGCTACCTGCGAAGCGAGCCGGCCGGTCGCGGCACGCTGGCACACTTGAGCGCGGGCGGCCGCCCTGAGTCGATCCTGGCACGCTACGTTGTGGCCGCCGATGGCGTCAATTCGCACGTGGCGCGCGATTGCGGGCTCAGCCAGAATCGTCGCTGGATTGTCGGGCTCGAAGATGTGTTCACCGGCGTGCCGCTCGATGGGCCGCCCCGGTTGCATTGTTTTCTCGACGCCGGGATCGCCCCCGGCTACATCGCCTGGGCGACACACGATGGCGAGAGCGTCCACGTGGGGGTCGGCGGCGCCGGCCGCGGCTTCCAACCCGCCGTGGCACTTGGCCGGTTTAGGACCACGTTGGCAGGTATCTTACCGCTCAGGGGGCGCACGGCCGATCAGCGCCGCGGCGGTCGCATTCCCGTGGGCGGCATCTTGCCGCGAATCGTCAACGCGCGCGCTCTGGCCCTGGGCGACGCGGCCGGCGCGGTCTCGCCATTGACGGCCGGCGGGCTCGATCCCTGTCTGCGGCTGTCCGAACTGGCCGCCAAGGTCATCTGGCGTTACCTGGCCAGCGATGACCCTGCCGAACTGACTCCTTACGACGCCGGCCAGTTTCGCAACTCGTTCCGCAAGCGATTGTTGATGCGAAGTCTTTTCCAAGCACTGGCTTACAATCCATTGCTCGAACTCGGCTGCGCGGCTCTGCGCTACTCGGCGACCAGCAGCGTCGCGCGGCGCATTTTCTTCGGGCGGGGTTCTTTTCCCGATGTATTTCATCTGGCCACGCCTCCCAACCGTGCTAATGATTCCGCAGCCGCCATAGCCAAACCGCAGCCGGCGCGGGGTGGCTAAGCCAAACTGCGTGGCGCCAAGTTCGGGGCCAATCTCAATCATTCATGCACCAAAACAATGCACATTAGTTGCCACAAGTGGGGGCGAAAACTCCACGTGTTTCATCGGCGTTTCTTTGCGCTGTTGTGAAAATTTTGGATTTTCATTTTCCATAAGGGGGGATCCGGCGTTAACATTCCCACTCGGCGCTCTTGCCCTGACATTTCAGCGCATCGCAACAGCGCTGCCAACTCTTCGTAGCGTCCCGATGTTTCTTGTTTCCTGGTGTCGTGACGGGGAACCTCCGTCGCGCGCCCACTTTCTGTAACAAGGAGAACGCTAATGCGCAGTGGGAAACGATTCTTGGCGGGTTCGATTCTGGCGGCTTGCGCAGCAATTGCCGCTTGGAGCAATCCAGCCCACGCAGCCTCGTTGACGATCGATCCGAACCAAAGCTACCTCTCGATCGTGGTCGGTGCTTATGACACAGGCCAGGATCCACCCGTGTTCGTCCCCTTCACCACGCCGCAACAACCGGGCTCGGACACCACGAATCTCAACGGCGTGCTCAATGTCAGCATCGGTAGCGACGTTACCTTCAACGGCGGCTCGATCGGCTTTGCCGACCAGGCCAATCCCATGGAGCCGCTGCCTGGCGGCGCGCTGCCCGGCTCGGCGCCGGCCAATTACGGATTGCTGATCGACTTGCAAAGCCTCGTCACGGGGCCGGCTGCCGCTCGCAACCTGATGGCCACGATCACTTCGGGCGCCACGCCGCTCGTGGGTAACCTGTTCGACGCCTCGGCCCTCACGCTGGGAGTCACTCAAGGCGTGCTCGATGTCAACCTGCAAGGCTTCACGAGCGTCGTCACGGGACTGGACATCTCGAATAACTCGGGGCCGAATTCCTCGACCGCGGGCCAACTGGACATTGTGGGCCTGACCGCCACACTCACCTTACCCGTCTACGTCGAAGCCAGCGTGCCGGTCGAAGTATCGCCCGGCTTCGTGTTGCCGCTGACGGCCATCTTTCAAGGCCAGATCGTGGCCGTGGGCGCCGTGCCCGAGCCCGGCACCGCGGTGCTGGCGGGCATTGGCCTGGTCGCTTTGGGCCTGGTGGCCCGTCGTCGCCGGTAGAAACCCGTCGTCGCCGGTAGAAACCCGTCG
>JAIBBZ010000085.1 GCA_019694435.1 Pirellulales bacterium | reverse complement strand
TGATCGGTTCGGACGAAGGGCATGCGATGGACATGCTCGAATCGATCAAGATGGAGTTCGACGGCAACGAGCTGCTGCTCGAGGATTTTCCCGAGGCCGTCTATCCGATCCAGTGCCTCGACGGGATCGCCAACCGCTGCAATGGCCAGCTCTATCAGGGAGAACGGACGCACATCGGCTGGACCGCTCGCGAAATCGTGCTTCCCTCGATGCCCGGCAGTGCGGCCAGCGGGGCGATCATCAAGGTGGCCGGCATCACCGGCCGGATTCGCGGTATGAAGTACAAGCGGGCCGATGGCCACACGGTACGGCCGAGCCTCGTGGTTTTAGACGATCCGCAAACGGATGAGAGTGCCCGTTCGCTCTCGCAGTGCGCCACACGGGAAGGGATTCTGGCCGGTGCGATCCTCGGCCTGGCCGGTCCGGGCAAGAAGATCTCGGGCATCATGCCCTGCACGGTGATCCGCCCGAGCGACATGGCCGACAACATCCTCTCGCGCGACAAGCATCCGGAATGGAATGGGGAACGCACCAAAATGGTTTACACGTTCCCCAGCGACGAGAAGAAGTGGCAGCGCTACGGCGAGCTGCGTGGTGAGAGCCTGCGCGAACATGGCGACATTCGCCTGGCGACCGAGTTCTACGCCGCCGATCGGGAAGCGATGGATGCCGGCGCGCTGGTCGCCTGGCCCGAGCGGTTCAACCACGATGAACTGTCGGCGATCCAGCACGCGATGAACTTGCGGTTGCAGGATGAAGCGGCCTTCTTCGCCGAATACCAGAACGAGCCGCTTCCAGAAGCAACCTCCGAGGGGGACGAACTCTCGGCCGACGAGATCGCCGGTAAGCTCAACCGGATCGACCGCCGCCTGACTCCGGTCGGCTGCAATCACCTGACGATGTTCGTCGATGTGCAGGCGAACCTGCTGTTTTACGCGGTTGCGGCATGGGAAGACGATTTCACCGGCTACGTGATCGACTACGGCGCGTTTCCCGACCAGCAGCGCCCGTACTTCACGCTCCGCGACGCCCGGCTCACGCTCCCGCTGGCAACGAAGTCGAGCGGGTTGGAAGGTGCCATCTACGCGGGTCTCGAGCAACTGACCGCAGCGTCGCTGGGGCGCGAGTGGCGGCGCGATGACGGGGCCATGCTGCGAATCGAGCGCTGTCTGATCGACGCCAACTGGGGATCGAGTACCGACGTGGTGTATCAGTTCTGCCGGCAGTCGGCCTTTGCCGGGATTGTGATGCCGAGTCACGGCCGGTTTGTGGGCGCATCGAGCCAGCCGTTTTCCGAATACAAGCGCCGGCCGGGCGACCGCGTGGGGCACAACTGGCGGATGCCCAATGTGGCCGGCAAACGGGCCGTGCGGCACGTGGTTTACGACACGAACTTCTGGAAGACGTTCGTGCATGCCCGCCTGGCCGTGCCGATGGGAGACCGGGGGTGCCTGTCGCTCTTTGGCGCAAGCGCCGACTCGCACCGGCTGTTTGCCGAACATTTGACGGCCGAATACCGCGTGAAGACCGAAGGGCGCGGTCGGACGGTGGACGAATGGAAGATGCGCCCCGAGCGGGGCGATAACCACTGGTTCGATTGCCTGGTGGGCTGCGCCGCGGCCGCTTCGATTCAGGGAGTCGCGCTTGCGGGCACGGGGGGTGCGTCGGGGGACATCAAGCGTGGGCGGGTGAGCTTTGCCGAGTTGCAAAGGAGGAGGCAATGAACGAGACGAAACCACGCGGGATCGCGTGCCCAAGTTGTGGCTGTCGGCACCTGGTCACAACCAACACCGAGCCTCTGCGCGATGGGCGCGTGCGGCGGCGTAAACAATGTCGCCACTGCGGGCGTCGATTCGTCACGTTCGAGGGCACACTTGCAACAATTCGGAAGCCAGATTGCTATATGTAGCACGATTCCGGCAATCTTCAGAAATGTCGCTTTGGAATGCACAGACGCATGATAGAACGCACTTATGGACTACGAGTGCAGAGTGCGGAGCGCGATCATGCGAAACGGTTACTGGCGGACGTGCCTGATGGTGGGAATCGCCTGGCTGGCGATGCCGTTGGCGGTATCGCATGCCGGCGCGCAAACGGCTGCCGGCGTCGATCCGTTCGACGCGCGGCTGTCGCTCCAGGTGCCGCAGCGTTATCTGCAGTGGTACGAGAACCCCGACGGCAGTTGCGTGCAGTGTTCGATCGGCATGTGCGGACTCGACCAGAATGTGCCGCAAGCCTCGACGCTCTTGTGGGACAGCGAGTACGGGCCGGCCGAGCGGGGCGGCAGCTATCCGAGCCGCGTGACCCGGTATGCCGACAAGCGCGGCATGCGGATTTACAACGTGACGGGAACGCCCACCTGGGACTGGATGACGTGGGCCTGCGCCAACGGTCGGGGCGCGGCGATCGGTGCCGGCAGCAATCACTTTCAGACGCTCGTCGGACACGATCCGGCCAGCCGAACGTGGTTCGTCGTCAATAACAACGGCGACCAGCACGTGCAGCCTTACGACGACGCGGCCTTTCGCCGCCTGCACTTGGCCAGCGGCCAGTGGTGTGTGATTCTCGACTATCCGCCCGCACCGGCCATGCCGCACATCGCGGCCTGGTGGGATTGAGACCAACAGGAGCCAAACCAATGCGACGTGTTTTGCCAATGATGCTGATCGTGGTATCCGGACTGCTCTCCGAAAGCGCACTGGCCAAACCGCCCGAAGTTGATTCAGCCGAGGTGCGCCGGATGGGGGACAGCGTGACTCGGGCTGGGGACGGACTGGTGCGAGGCGAGCAGGACGAACTGCTCGCGGCACTCGAGCTGCCGGCCAACGACATCGACAAATGGTTCGTGTCGGTCGTCGGCTCGCGTTCGTGCCCGGCTTGCATCAATCTGAAGAAGGCATGGGAGACCGATCCCTGGCTGCTGGCGTTCGCCAACCCGAACGATGCCAAAAAATCGTGGTCCCACTTCACCTACTACACCATCGAGGATGAGTCGCAAAGCTGGCGGTTTGCGAAGCTCCAGTTCAAAGCCTACCCGACGATCCTCGTCCAGCCACCCCGCTCGGGCAAGTTTGGCGATCCATCGCTGGTCGTGTTCATGCAGGTTTATGGCGGCTCATCGGAAAAGCTGGCCAAGAATATCACGGCCGCGATTCGCCGCTATTTATCGCGCCGCGTGGAACAGCCTCCCGTGCAGATGAGCTCGCAGGGCGTGCAGGCAGTGGAACAAGGGGCGTGGCCTCGCGTGCCGGACGCCGACGCTGGCCGCGACCGGACTCCGCCGTTCACGCCGCCGAGCGTCAATCCGCCGGTTTCGCCCACGCCTGCGCCAACCCCGCAACCGATCATTCCGATCCTGCCAGACGAGATTCCGCCCAAGCCGAACCTCGAGCCGAATCCCGAACCGCACAAGCGGCCCGTGCTGCGCAAAGACGAAATCATCGTAGTGCGCGATGGCCAATACGGCCCGGAGATCGAGGAGCAGATTCGTACAGCCGTGGCCAGCCTGCGCGAGGA
>JAIBBZ010000084.1 GCA_019694435.1 Pirellulales bacterium | reverse complement strand
GTGCGGGCTTCGTCGCGCGTCGCGACGTAGACGCGCGCCCCGCGGCGAGCGAGTTCGCGTGCGGTGACGCGGCCGATGCCGGTGTTCGCGCCGGTGACGAGGGCGGTGCGGCCTTGCAGGGATTTGTCCTTGCTCATGGCGGGAGGGTAACCGAGTCCGGGCAGAGGTCGATGCCGGGCTCGCTCTTTGAGCCAGCGGCGGGTCACGATGACGGGCATCGCCACCAACATGGCCCTGGCACTATGACCTCGTTCGCCGCCTGGATCGTTGACCTGCTCGACCATCTGCCGATCGGCAATCGATCGACGGCACAGCCGACGCACGGCCCGGGCGCCGTGATTCTGGCCGCGGTGAATCGCGCCAGAGCGATGCCGGGCAACCCGGTGATTCCGGCTTTCCGACGTAGCTCTGTGCGGGTGCAGCGTCAATGGCCGTTCCACGCAGCAGCCACGGACAGCGGCGCATGATGCCGCAGCGACCGCGTTTGCCGCGGGGCAGCAAACGCGCGCTGTAGCAGCTTCAGGAACGAGACACGCGACAGTGCGCGTTAGACGGCGGCGGGCGCGTCCAGGCGGTTCCATTCGATGCGTCGGTTGCGCCAATGTTCGGCAATGGTCTGGGTGAACTCGGCGCGGACCAGCTTGGCCCTCTGCTCGCACCAATCAGCGCTTTCACGGCGGATCACGATGCCTTCCAACGGTCCGTCGCGAAAGCGACTCGCCGCCGTAGCGAGCAGTGACTTCAACTGCCCCAATGTGTACCGACCGCGCGCCACCGCTGGCGTCGTTGCCAGGCCCATACGAGCGGCAAGGCTATTGCGCCTCGTACTGTTCAAGAACCGGCCACTATCTGACTCCACGACATCGAACAAAAGGAACCAATCCGGCAGCCGGGTGTAGGCCAGCGAATGGCGCGCCGCGCACCACTCACCGAACAGCATCAAGCCGACGTCAGCGTGTTCCCGCAAGGTCTCGATCAGGGTGTCGCCATGCAAGGCAAGCCACGCGGGCAAGCGCGCGAACTGCCCCGCGTAGGGTTCGACGAGGAACTGACCACGGTTCTGCGCCCGCAGATCGCCGGTGGGGCCGACTGAAAAGCCCAGGTTGGCGCCGTCGACCTTTTCTTCCAGCACCACGTCAGCGCGCAGCAGCCCGTCCGCCTCTGCAGGCGCGAGAATCTTGTCGTCACGCGGCTCGCCACTGCCAAGCCAGGCCAGATGGGGGGTGTGGGGAAAGCGAAAGAAGCCCATCAGTGCTGCCGCGGCGGAAGTGCCGGCGCGGATCTGTGCGGGAACTTCTTGGCGTAGAAGCGGCACACGTCCTCTGCGCAGAGAAACGTCACGCGTACGCCCCGCGCGTTCAGCGGCTGCCACCAGTCCAGCCACTTGCAGTCGGCGGCTTGCCAGACGGCGGGCTTGTGGGGATGGGCATGGGCTACCGCCGCGAACTTGCGGTCCGCAATGTCAAACGCTCGCTGCAAGGCAGGATCGGGAAATTCGTCGAACCAGTCACCGGCCGTCTCGGTGAGCGGCACTTGCTCTACCCGCGCCGGGTTGTTCGCTTCGCGCAGCAGCCACTTCAAGAAGACGTCGCCGACGCCCTTGGGCGGATTGAGCTTGGTCTTGTGCAGGTACTCGCCGAGGATTCGAAAACCGTCGTCGATGACGGTCACGCCTGAACCTTGCATCGCCAACAAGCGCCGCACGCACTCGGCCGTGCAATCGGCCGACACGTCGGCATGGTCGCCATTGGCGACGAGCAAGACGTTGGTGTCGATCACCGCCTTCATGGCGTTTCGGCAGCCGAGGCCTGCGCTTTCTTGCGCGTCATCGCCGCGAGCGTGCGTGCCGCGATGTCGGCCATCTCGTCACCGAAGAAGTTTGGCGGCCAGTTCTCTATGTCGCCGAACATGTTCAGGCGCAGCGGCTCGAGCTCGGCGGCCATCGGCGCGCGGCGGCAGAAGTACACCGCGACGTCATCTGGCGAGAGCACGCCTTCGGCAACGCGGCGCTGCAGTCGGTTGAGAAAGTGTTCCGAGTGGCTTTCTACGATTAGTTGCACATGTCGCTCGCGGCCGTTCTGGCGCGCCTGTGTCGCCGCGACAAAGACATCGGCCAGTTCGGCCTGCACCTGCGGGTGCAGGTGGATCTCGGGTTGCTCCATCCACACGGTGGAGTGCGGCGGACAATAGAACGCCTGCACGAGCGCCGGCAGCACTTGCGAAACGCCAAACCCGACGTCGGTAATCTTGACCTCCGGCGACTTCGCGCCGGTCTTGATCAGCACCTCGTATTCCTTGCGGCCCTCGGCTACTGCGCGGACGGTGAAATCGTGGATCACGCCCAGGTCTTTGAGCCAAGCGGCGATAAACGCGGCAAATCCCTGCTTGGCCTTGTGCGGCCCGCGGTTAAGTTGCCGACCGTCGTTTTGCGCCGCCAGGATGGCCGATATCGACAACTCGCCCATCTGTCCTACGCTGGACGGCGTCTCGCCTGACCACTGGTAGATGCGGCGAGGATGCTCGCGCAATGGGCCCAGGTACGAGAGACTGTCGAGCATGGCCTCGGTGGCGAGCGCGAAGTCGGCCATGAAGCCGGCGTTCTTGAATCGCGCGGCGGTGATGTCGGAGAGGCGATAGAACTTCTCCGGCTCCTCGAGCGGCCACTTGCGGCCATCAGCCATCTTGAACGCGTAGTGTTGCGATGTCAGCGTGATCTTGCGTTGCGCGTCGCGCCGCAGCGCCACGTCGAGCACGGTCTGGCCGTCTGCGCCCAGGGCATAACTCATGTCCTGCACTTCGGGTTGACCTGCTTTGCCGGCCACTAGCGTCACATCGAGCCGCATGTGCTTGCCCAGGTAGCGTTTACCCGGCAGCAGCGGATCGATCACGTCCAAAGACCGAGGTAGCCGCCAGCCGAGTTCAAAGCCGAGCGCCCTGCTCAGGTCATGGCCGTGCAGGCAGTCGGCGAAGGTGCCGAGGTCGATCAGCGAGTCCGAATCGCCCAGGTGCAGCGCGCGCTTGCGGTCGGTGGAACGTGCCGTCTGCTGCAAGGCGAGCAGCAAATGCCCCAGGCTGCTCTTGCCGGCACTGTTGGCGCCGAAGATGACAGTCAATGGGGCTAGCCGAACGGGGCCAGTGTCCTTCCACGCCTTGAAGTTCTGGATGCGCAAGTGCGTCAACACGGGTACGATTCTCCAGGTTGCCGTTCGGTGTGCAGGCGGCCCCTGGCTTCGAGCCCCAGGCAATCGATGTGATGCTCGCAGAACTGCCGCTGGTCAGTCGCCTTTAGCGCCCAGATTGTCTCGGTCCGGGACAAGAAACACTGCAGCATGCAACCTCACGCCACCTGCGTATCGCTGACCAGCATGCGCCCGCTCGCCGTACACACCGTCACCCCGTCCTGATTCACCGCCACCGCTTCGGCCGCGACGATGCCGCCGCCGTGGCGCGGCTTCGGGATCAGCTCGGTCACCGTCCAGGTGATCGTCAGCGTGTCGCCGATGCGCACCGGGGCATGGAAC
>JAIBBZ010000083.1 GCA_019694435.1 Pirellulales bacterium | reverse complement strand
TGGGTGGTTGCAGATACTCGCCCGCGTGCGGCCCCGTGGCGGGCTCGTACACGTAAACGTACGGCACTACCGACAAGCCGACGAATAGCGGGTTCTTGTCCGGGTCGTAGTCGACTGGCTCGATGCGAAGGGCTGCTTGTCGAGCTGCACGAGCAGGTCGCCCTTGCGCACCCGGTTGTTGTCGTCGACCAACACGCTGACGACCTGCCCGGCAACCCGGGGCGCAACAAACGTGACGTGGCTATTGACGTAAGCGTCGTCGGTCGAGACGGTGGTCAGCGCCGTGTGGATAGCGGGAATCAACCAGATCGCGGCGACAATGGCGGCCACCACGCCAACCACGATCCAAGGCCAGCGCCGCTTTTTGACCGTGGGAGCTGCGCTGGCGGCGGGGGCCTGAACAGGTGCGCCCTCAGCGGGTACTTTCGCCGAGACCCCGTCGGTAGACGCGCTAGCCCCGGCTGTTGTCGGAGCGTGTTCGGTGGCCATGTGATCTGCCCTCTGCTTTACGACGTGTGTACGTCGGCCAGCCTCGTTGGCAGTCCACCTACCGCGCCGCAGCCAACGATCGCCGACCGTCCAGCGCCCCCGTCCACTCATGGCGGCACAATTCTACGCCAATGGGCACCGCCGGCTAGTCTACTGAGCGTGGCCGGTGGACAGCCGGGCCAGTGGTACGGTTATTGCCGGAAAACAAATGGCTGGAAATCGCGACAACATCACCGCCTGAAGGAGGCGCACGCCATGACCCGGCTTACCCAGTTGCGCGGGGCGGTCATCGCCACCGACGGCTTCGAACAGGACGAACTGATCAGGCCCGTTCAAGCCCTGCGAAAAGCAGGCGCCCAGGTGACGATTCTTTCGCTCCACAATGGTGAAATTCAAGGAGTGCGCGGAGATCGCAAACGAGCGTCGAAAGTGCCTGTCGACGGCCTGGTGCGCGATGCCCGGCCCGAGGCCTTTGACGCGTTGCAACTGCCCGGCGGCACCGTCAACGCCGACACGCTGCGGATGGTGCCCGAGGTGCAAGCGTTTGTGCAGGCCATGCAGCAGGCGGACAAGCCGATCGCGGCGATTTGCCATGCCCCCTGGATTCTGGTTTCGGCGGGGCTGGTCGGTGGCCGCACGCTGACCAGTTACCACACGATCCAGGACGACATTCGCAACGCCGGCGGACACTGGGTCGATCGCGAAGTGGTCGAAGATGCCAATTGGGTAACCAGCCGCCAGCCCAGCGACATACCGGCATTCAACCAGGCGATGCTGAAGCTCTTCGAGCGACAACCGGCCGGAGCGCATCACTAAACCGCCCAGCACGGGCCCCTTTTCAGGAGATGAGGGCAAGGTGAAACGGCCTGCCGATGGTAGACCAGGAAGCATGGCGGCCAGATAATGGCGGCCGGAGTCGTGGAGCATCCTACTTCATCGGCAGGTCGTTATTTGCCATGCAACGATGCCTTGCTTGCTGGTTCGCATTGGCGTTCATCACCGCCGCGACGACGGTCTTTGGCGACGAAACGGCCGACCCCACAAGTCCCCACCGTCTGAACAATCTGACGAGCATTCTGGCGGAAGTTGCCGGACCCGATGGCCCGGGCGACCGGATTGCTTTTACCCGCTCCGAGGGCGGTTGGGTCTTTGTGTCGGCACGGCTGCGCGGCGAAGGCCGGGTAAAAATCGTGCTCGACGGCGACACAACTGGCCAGCCGCTGATCGATCAACCCGCCGGCCAACATCCGGCCACGGCCGAGGCGATGCGTCGAGTAACCGCGGGCCAGCACCAACTGCAAATCGAACTCACCGCTGGGGCGATCGTCGAGCGGCTCGTCGTTCAGTCGATTCCCGAACTGATGCACTGCGGCCTGGGCTTCGATTCGGCCATCAAATCATACGGCCGGTATGACATGGAGTTTCTCAAACGGGACATTCTGCCCAACGTCAACATGCTGGTCGTGCCGGGCAACATTCAGCTGCCGACCGCTGTGGTCGACGCGTGGCATGCTCAGGGCAAGCGGTTCATTGCCGAGGTGGGAGTTTCTGGCCAGGCGAAGACCGCCGACGAGCACTGGCAATATTGGACTGGCGTGCTCGATAAGTCGGCGTTTCTCGACGGCATTATCATCAACGAATTCATCGTCAACATGCCGTCAGGCCGGACGGACGCAGCACTGAGCCCCGAGCGCCAACAGCGCCGCGAGCAAGAACAGGCGCGGTACCAGGTGTGCGAAGAGGCGCTGCGCCGCCTGCGGGCCGACGCGCGATACCACGATAAGAAAGTGTTCGTCTACTTTGGCGGCAGCGGCAAACGGCTCAACCAGGAGATCATCGGCCCCACGTTCGTGCGGACGCTCATCGACGGCAACCAGCGCATCGCCCTCGAACGCTACCTGCACGAAATGTCGAGCCCGGAGAAATCGCGCGACGCGCTGCAAACGTTCATCGAGGGCATCGCCGACTGGGAGTCGACACAGCCGGGGGCCACGCGCAACATGGTCATCGCCTTCGGCCTGTTCTCGATGCCGCCGGGGGGCATTAACAAGCAACCCAACGTCGACTACCACGTCTGGATGGACCAGCAGATGAACCTCGTGGCCAACCATCCGGTACTGGCCAACCTGGCGGGCCTGGAGTGGTGGACGTCGATTCTCGCCGACGAAGAGACGGTGCGCTTCGTCGGCAAGCTGTATCGGCACTACGCCATCGAGGGCAAAACCGCGCTGCTGACTCACGACCCGTTGTTTCTGTCGCATGTCGACAATGCCGACTTCGAGCGCGGCACCGAAAGTTGGACGCTCGAACCCGCCGAGCCCGGGTCGATCGAGCCGCGGAGCTTTCCACGCTACGGTCGCATCGAAGGCCGCTTCATGGGCCTGGGTCGCCCGGCCGATCCCGAGCACATCGGCGACACGTTCTTGTGGATGAAGCGGAGCGCGAAGGGACCGAACACGTTCTCGCAGCCGATCAAGAACTTGCAACCAGGTCGCTTGTACTCGATGAAGATGTTCAGCTGCGACTACCAGGACCTGGTTCACCCGCGGGCCAAGAAGCAGGAAGAGGCCCAAAAGTTCATCGGCCAGATCAAGCTCGAGGGAGTCGAGGTGGACGCGAAGCGGTCATTCACGGAAATGTACCCGTCGAGCCCCGAACCGACGATTCCGGTCTGGATCACGTATCACTGGACGGTCTTCCGCGCCCAAGGCACGACGGCCCGAGTGACGGTTTCCGATTGGCCTTCCGCCGCAGCCGCCGGCCTCTTCGGCCAGGAGCAGACGTTCAACTTCCTCGAGATACAGCCGTATCACGAGTGAGCGCCCATGGGGCCGGACGGCCCGCCAACTTCACTTGTGAGCAGGCCAGGCGCGCGAAAGCCTGCGACCACCGAGTATTAGCAGGGCGGCGGTCAGCAGCAGCCAACTCGACGGTTCGGGAATCGTGGCGATCCAGGCCTCGGTTTTGCCGAACGGGTTCGTCCCCTTGCCCACGATGGTCCGCCCATCGGGCGTAATCGCCGTGGCCTCGGTCAGGATCCATCCGCTTAGCC
>JAIBBZ010000082.1 GCA_019694435.1 Pirellulales bacterium | reverse complement strand
AGCGGCAGCTTCGCATCGCGATTGCCGCAGCCGCTGAAGGACAAGATCCGCGCCCAGGGCCTGCGCAACTCGCATCTGCTTTCGATCGCGCCCACCGGAACGATCAGCCTCGCGTTCGCCGACAACGCGAGCAACGGCATCGAGCCCGCGTTCTCGTGGAGCTACACGCGGCGCAAGCGCGAGGCCGACAACAGCGTCAGGGAATTCGCGGTCGAGGACCATGCCTGGCGGCTGTACCGCCATCTGCACGGGCCCGACGCGCCATTGGCTGCCTCGTTCGTCACCGCGCTCGAAATGAGCGCCGAAAGCCACGCGGCGATGGTCGCCGCGGTCGCGCCGCACATCGACACCTCGATCAGCAAGACGGTCAACGTCCCCGAGGCCTACCCGTACGAGGATTTCCAGGGCCTGTACCTTCAGGCCTGGCGCAGCGGCCTGAAAGGCCTGGCGACTTACCGGCCGAACGCCGTGCTCGGCGCCGTGCTCAGCGTCGAGACACCGATCACGACCACCGCACCGCCCGAACCGTTGAAGCCGATGCCCGCCACGCTCGACGGCGCCAACCATCGCCTGCGGCTCGATCGCCTGCCCTCGCCGGTGCTCGCCTCGCTGCGCTGGCCGAGCCGCCCCGAGCTGCCCGGCGGCAATACCGCGTGGAGCTACCTGATCCAGCACCCGTACGGCGACTTCTCGCTCTTCGTCGGCGAGCTGCCCGCCGCCGCCGGGCCGGGAACAGGCCTGTTCGGCAAGAACGTGCCGTTCGAAGTCTGGGTCAACGGTTCGGAGCAGCCGCGCGGCCTGGGCGCGATGGCCAAGACCTTGTCGATGGACATGCGCGCCAACGATGCGGCCTGGCTGAAGCTCAAGCTCGACGCGCTGGCCACGGTGGCCGAAGAGCGCGCGTTCGAGATGCCATTTCCGCCGCGCGGCGAGCGCCGGCTCTTCCCTGGCGTCGTCGCCGCGACCGCCGCGGTGATCCGCTGGCGCTGCGAGCAGTTGGGGGCACTGCAGGAAGGCGGCCCGACGCCGGTACTCGATGCCATGTTCAGCC
Source organism: Pirellulales bacterium (assembly GCA_019694435.1). Lineage (NCBI taxonomy): Bacteria > Pseudomonadati > Planctomycetota > Planctomycetia > Pirellulales > Pirellulales bacterium. Next base: position 2,510 of record JAIBBZ010000082.1, on the reverse strand, counting down.
GCGAAGAGCCGCGCACCGGCAGCGACGGCACGCTGGCTTGGGCGGTGGACGTCGACAACCCGGCCACCGGCGAAGCGTTCACGATGACGTTGAAGGAGGTCTCGCTGCCTGGACAGGATGCCGCGGGTTTGGGCGGCCACGTCACGCGGCCCTGCGCGATCGGCTTCTCGGGCAACTACCCGCGCGCGTTCGACGGCATGGCGCGCTTGCTGTCGCTCGACATGCGGGTGATGGACCCGGCCTGGATCGGGATGAAGCTACGCAAGCTGCTCAACGTCGGCGAGCCGCTCGGCCATTTCATGGCCCCGGTGCCGGGCGAGAAGCGCCAGCAGGTATGGCCGAGCACGGTGGCCTACATCGCGCGGCTCGTGATCCACCGCTACGCGATGCTCGGCGTGCTCGACGAAGCGGGCCAGCCGCTACGCGAAATGGGCATTCTGGCGTCGCCCGCGGTACGCGCGGCGGTCGCCTCCAGCGGCGGCGCCAACGGTACGATCGCCGGGCGCAGTTGCCCGGAGTGCGGCAACGCGTCGCTGATTCACAAAGACGGGTGCGAGTTCTGCACCGCTTGTGGGTTGGTGGGGCAATGCGGGTGAAGAAGCCTCGACTCGCCAAGCTCAGGATCAAGCGACTGCCGGCGCAATCCTTGTTCAGGTAGCGGGTTGCTGCTCCCGGAGCACTCCGATGTCAAGGCGCCAACGCCCGAATACGCGACCAAAGCACCGCTTTGGACGCCGTCGTCATCGCCAGTGCCTGCAGGTACCTACCCAGCCAAAGGGGCCCCGCGCGCAGTTCTTCGATCGCCTGGGGCAGGTCTGCAGTCACGCTGTCACAGCACGCGGCCTTGGCCATCGCATCGCAGATCAGGTTCTTGGGCGGCACCGTCATGGCCGGGTCGATGAGGTCGTAGCCGGGCGCGGCATCGTCACGCCAGCGATTTGAGTTGGCGAGCGGCTTGGGGATGATCAAGGTGCGCATGCGCACAAGGAATTCTGCGCATCGGCACGGTTCAGAATACGACGCTGGAGATTGGCGCGATGGGACTGCCGCTGCACAGGCCGGGCCTGAATGACTTCCTGACCTGGGAGAACGCCCAGCCGGACAGGCATGAGTTCCACCGCGGCGAAGTGTTCGCCATGGTCGGCGCGCGACGGGCGCACGGGCGCCTGATCATGAACCTGGGCCGACGATTGTCCGGGCAACTGGACGGCACCCCTTGCCAGGCGTTCGCCGAATCGATGAAGATCCAGATTGCCGAAGACACGATTCTCTATCCCGACATCTTCGTCACTTGCGACAGGGCCGACTTGGCCACCGACATGATCTTCCGCGCGCCGACGCTGGTGATCGAAGTGCTTTCACCCACGACGCAAGCCTACGACCGCAGCCAGAAGTTCGCGCTCTACCGCCGCATTGCGTCGTTGAAGGAATATGTCCTCGTCGATCCCGATAGCCGCCGCGTCGAAGCATTTCGCCGCAACGCAGAGGACCAATGGGTGTTCCACGACATGAGCCAGGACGAAGCGATGGCGGTGCCCAGCCTCGGTCTGAGCGTGCTGCTCACGCAGGTGTTCGACGGCATCGAGCCGTTGACGGCCTGAACAGCCCATGCCGGTGCGCCGCACCATTGGCTTGAACTGACGGTCACGAACCGGAGCGCTGTTCTCCTGGAGACGATTCAGCGAGACCTGGCTCCGAGCCAAGTGAGTCACGAGCTCTGATGCGGCACACTGCGAGTCGGATGCATCGAGGAGCCGTGCATGGGCGTCCCGGAGAAGGCCGTGGCCTACATCGAGATGGAAGACTACCTCGTGCTCGAGAACGCGAGCCGCTTCAAGCACGAGTACCTCGAGGGCGTCGTCTATGCGATCCAGGGCGAACCGGTGCGGGGGATGGCCGGCGGAAGCGCGGCGCATGCCGATGTGATCCGCAACGTCGGCTTTGCACTGCACTCGCGGCTGCGTGGCCGGCCGTGTAGCGTGAAGATGACCGAGATGCGTCTGCGCATTGACGCCGCTGACGCGGTGTTCTATCCCGACGTGCTGGTGCATTGCACGCCGGTCGGCGACCCGGTGACGACGGTGGAACTGGCCGAGGCGCGACTCGTGGTTGAAGTACTCTCGCCCAGCACGCAGCAATTCGACCGCGGCGGCAAGCTGGCGGCTTATCGCAAGCTGGCCGGGCTTCAGCACATCGTGCTGCTGTCCAGCACCGAGCAGGCGGCCTGGGCCTGCCATCGCGTGCCGGCGGACGCCGCATGGTCGGAGCTGGCGCCCTGGCCGCGTGGCACCTCGCTGCCGCTGGCGGGGCTGGGGCTCGAACTGCCCTGGGCCGAGGTGTACGACGGGGTCGGCGTCTGACCCTGGGCTGCGATGCGCAGGTGAGGCCCGACTGCGCCGTCTACCGCGCAGTGAACGGAAACAGTCCAAGGGGTCATTGAGTCGCTTGAATCGGCACCTGCGTGACAATCCGGCCTTGTGACCGAGTGCGGGAACTGCGGCGATGACGAC
>JAIBBZ010000081.1 GCA_019694435.1 Pirellulales bacterium | reverse complement strand
GGAGTACCAGGTCGACGTTCGGCCCGAGGACCTGCGCGCGTACGGCATCACGCTGGGCGAGCTCTACGGGGCGGTCGGCAAGAGCAATATGCCGGCCGGCGGCGGTGTCATTCAAAAGAACAACGCCGAGTATATCGTCCGCGGCGTCGGCTGGATCAAGGACAAGGCCGACATCGAAAACACGGTGATCAAGGAGATCGCCGGAACGCCGATCTACGTCCGCAACGTCGCCAGCGTGCAGCTGGGAGTACAGTTTCGCCGCAGCGTGTTCGAAAAGAACGGCAACGAGGTGACCGGCGGCGCCGTTCTGATGCGGCATGGCGAAAACCCCATGGCCGTCACCCAGCGGGTCAAGCAACGGATCGCCGAGCTACAGCCCGGACTCCCCGAGGGCGTGCGCATCGTGGCCGCTTACGACCGCACTCGACTGATCCACGGCGCGATCGACACGCTCACCGAGGTGATGGGGCACGAGATGCTCATTGCCTCGGTGGCGATCCTGCTGATTCTGGTGCACGTACGGAGCGTGTTCGTCATCTGCATCACGCTGCCGCTCTCGGTGCTGTTCTCGTTCCTGCTGATGTGGACGCTGCGGCGGCTGGGCATCATCGACATTCAGGCCAACATCATGTCGCTGGCCGGCATCACGATTTCCATCGGCATCCTGGTCGACCAGGCCATCGTGATGACCGAGAACGCGACCCATCATCTCAAGAGCCACTTCGGCGATAAGAAAGTCACTGGCGACATCCGCGAGCTGGTGATCGAGCCCTGCCGCACCGTCGGGCGACCGATCTTCTTCTCGGTGCTGATCATGCTGCTCTCGTTCGTGCCGGTGTTCATGCTCAGCGGGCGCGAGGGCAAGTTGTTTCATCCGTTGGCCTTTACCAAAAGCTTTGCCATGCTGGGCGTGGCGATCATCAGCGTTACGCTCGTGCCGGCCCTGATTCCCACGTTCATCCGCGGACGGCTGCGCAGCGAGGAAGAGAATCCGATCGTCCGCAGTTTCATCCACATCTATAAGCCGCTGCTCACCTGGGCCCTGCCTCGGCGAAATCTGGTGATGTGGATGTTCGCGGTGCTGCTGATCCTGGCGGCCGGAATGTTTCCACTGCAAGCCATCGTCGGCCAGGGGGCCAGCGAGACGGCCTGGCGCTCGACCTTCCTCTTGGTGTTTGGCCTGGTGTCGTTCCTGACGGTCATCTCTACCCGCGGCTTCAAATGGCAACTGCTGTCGTTTGCCACGCTGGTGCCGCTGGGATTGTGGGCCTTTCATTTTTCCAAGATCGGCGTGGCCTTCATGCCGGCGCTCGACGAAGGAACGACACTCGACATGCCCGTAACGGTGCCGCGAGCCAGCGTGACGCAGGCCGCCGACGACTTGAAGGCCCGCGACGCGCTGTTGCGCGGCTTTCCCGAGGTCGAGTCGGTCATTGGCAAGTCGGGCCGAGCCGACACGCCCACCGACCCGGCGCCGCTCGACATGGTCGAGACGTTCGTCAATTTCCGGCCGAAGGAGTTGTGGCCGAAACGCGTGCTCAAATACGCCGAAGCCGAACAGCAGGTGCGCCAACTGCTGTCGATTCTCCAGGAACGCGGCTACATCGCCAACGTCGCAGGAGCCGATGAGCGGACGAATCTGGTCAATGACGCCAGTCAAAAGGCAGTCGAGCGGTTCGACGAGACGCTGCGCGAACTGGCGCTGCGGCGCTACAACGAGTTCGAAGCGTCGCTGGGCCAGACCCTCACCAACGCCGTTGTGAGCCAAACCCTGGAACATCTCATGGCAAGCGGCCACTTGACGTTGCCGGCCGATTCCTCGGCCGACGAGCAAATGACTCGCCTGACCGCGCAATTGGCAACCGATTTCGGCTCTCCGCTGGCCCAGGGACCCACACTCGAAGAAGTCTCGCGGCTGGTGCGCGCGGTGGTGCGAGATTTGGACGACCGTGGCTACCTCGATGACCCGGTCGCCGCGCTCGAACTTCGCCCCGGTCCGCTCGGTTCGGCGATGGCCGCCGTCCGCGAGGCTCTGGGAGGCCACCGCGACACCCTCTTCGACCGCACGTTACACGACGTCGAGGCACGCCGGATGGAGCTCTGGCGCGAGCGCGTCCGGCAGATCAATTGGGAGCTGCACGACGTAGGCGTGGAGGCGTTCAACCGGTACGCGCTCGAAGAACTGGCCAAGGCCGCCGAAAAGGCCGAATGGCTCGGCGGCGCGGCGCACGGAGCCCAAACCGCCGCGTTTGCCCGTTCGGCCGTCGCGGGCCAGCTTGGCAAGCCGGCCGATCCGGCGGCCATCGAGCCATTTGCCGGGCTGCAACAGGAGCTCGACCCCGAATTCTCCGACCGAGTTTTTCTCTGGCCCCGACAGACCGGTCCGAAAGGGGATCTGGTCGACGACGAGATGGGGCGCGTCTTGCAGGTGCCCGGCTGGAGCAACATCTTCACGCAGCCGATCATCAACCGCATCGAAATGCTGTCGACCGGCGTGCGGACCGATATCGGCGTCAAAGTGTTTGGCGACAACTTGGAATCGATCGACCGCGTGTGCAAGCAGATCGAAGCGGCCCTCAAGCCCGTGGCCGGCGCCCGCGACGTGATTGCCGCGCCGATCATGGGTAAAGGCTATTTGCAGATCGACATCGACCGCCAGCAAGCGGCCCGCTACGGCATCTCGGTCGAGGACATTCAGAGCGAGATCGAGGTGGCCTTGGCCGGGCGCGCGGTGACCTACACGGTCGAAAACCGCGACCGTTTTCCCGTGCGCATTAGGTATGCCCGGACGAACCGCGAGGATGAGGAGAGCATCGGCCGGCTGTTGATTTCGTCCGGCTCCGCTGGCGCGATCGCGCCGGCTGGAATGACGTCGGCGCCTGCCAGTTCGATGAAGTCCGCGCCGCCAGCGAACCTGTCCAGCGCGGCCCACGCCGCGGCGCCCGTGCATGCCACGGGCACCGCCGTGCTCATTCCGCTGGGGGCCGTGGCCGACGTGTCGGTCGTCGAGGGCCCGGCCATGATTAAGAGCGAGAATGGCAGGCTGCTAAACTACGTGACGCTGAACGTGCGCGGCCGCGACATCGTGGGATTCGTCGACGAGGCTCAGCGCGTCGTGGCGCAAAAAGTGAAGTTGCCCGAGGGAATGCACATTGAGTGGAGCGGCGAGTTCGAGCACCAGGTGCGCGCGGCGCGGACCTTGCGATTCGTGTTTCCCGCCGTGATCGTGTTGATCTTCGTGATTCTATACCTGACCTATCAGGATCTGGCCGACGCGGCGCTGATGATGTTGGCCGTCCCCGAGGCTTTGGCCGGCGGGGCGTTTTTCATGTACCTGTTTCCCAAGATCATGCAAGGCTGGTCGGCGCCGCCGATGGATTTCAGCGTGGCCGTCTGGGTCGGCTTCATTGCCTGCTTCGGCATGGCCACCGAGACAGGAATCATCATGCTGGTTTACCTGCGCGAGGCGATCGAGAAGCGCGGCGGCCTGGAGAACATCGAGTCGCTCGAAGAACTACGGCAGGCGGTCATCGAAGGGGCGGTGCACCGCCTGCGACCAAAGCTGCTCACCGAGGGGGTGGCAATCATCGCCATCTTTCC
>JAIBBZ010000080.1 GCA_019694435.1 Pirellulales bacterium | reverse complement strand
TGGCGCCACTGACCGTCATCTTCGGCGCCAACAGTGCCGGCAAGAGCAGCTTGGGGCACCTGCTGCTCGCCTTGCAGCAGACAGCGCGCTCCACCGATCGCAAACGTGCGCTGCACCTAGGCGATTCGGGTTCGCTGATCGACTTGGGTACCTTTGCCGACTGCCTGCACGGTCATGACCTGCGCCTCGCGCTCGGCTTCGAGCTCGGTTGGCAGTTGCCCCGGCCGCTGGACGTGATCGATCCGCTGTTGCCGGGCAAGCGCTACCAAGGCAGACACATGCAGCTCGAAGTGACGCTGGCAGCCGGCAAGGCGGGGCAGCCCGAAGTGCACGGCATGAGTTATGCCCTGAGCACAGACGGCGAGACCGTGCTCGACGTGGCACTGCGGCGTGACGCACAGCGCAAGATCACGCTGGCCTCGCAGCATTACCTGTTCAAGATGGCCGACGGCCGCAAGTGGCCGCTCGAGGAGCCGGAGAAGTTCTACCGGCTCTCCGACATCACCGCCGCTCGCTTCAAGAATGCCGGCTTCATGGCCGACTTCGCGCTCGCCACCGAGGCGATGCTCGAGAGCATTTCGTACCTCGGGCCGCTACGTGAACATCCGCGCCGCATCTACCAATGGTCGGGCGAGACGCCGCCGAGCGTAGGGCAGATGGGCGAGTTGGCAATATCCGCCATATTGGCGGCGCAAGACGACGGGCGGCAACTCAACCGCGGACCACGAAGGGCCAAGCAGGGATTTGCCGCGTTCATCGCGGCCTGGCTCAAGGATCTGGGTGTGATCCACGACTTCACCGTGCGCGCGGTAGCCGAGGGCCGCAAGGAATACGAAGTGCTGATCAAGACCGGCGCGAAGTCGCCGGAGGTCAAGATTACCGACGTCGGATTTGGCGTTTCGCAGGTACTGCCGGCCCTGGTGCAAGCGTTCTATTGCCCTCCGTACTCCACTGTGTGGATGGAGCAACCCGAAATCCACCTACACCCGCAGGTGCAGGCCGAACTGGCCGATGTCTTCGTCGCAGCGACGCAGGCGCGCCAAGATGGCCGCGAGCGACATGTTCAACTGATCGTCGAAAGCCACTCGGAACACTTTCTCAACCGGCTACAGCGCCGCGTCGCGGAGGAGGTGCTGTCGCCAGATGACGTGGCGGTGTACTTCTGCCGCCGCTCGCCGACGGCCGCCGAGCTCGAACCGCTACGCCTGAACATGTTCGGCGAGATCGAGAATTGGCCGCCGAACTTTTTCGGGGACGAGATGGCCGACATCGCGGCACGCACGCTCGCGGCAATGGAGCGCCGGAAGGCGCAACCCTCGGACGCTGAAGCGAGATGAAGGCGGTGATCGACACCAACGTCTTGCTCGTCGCCAACGGCGTGCACGCAGACGTATCCTCCGAATGCACAGCCGAGTGCGTGCGGCGCTTGCTGGCGATGCAGGGTTCGGGCGTGATCGTCATCGACAACGGCTTTCGGATCCTCGGCGAGTACCTGCACAAGACCAGGCTGAACCCCCCCAAAGGCGTGGGCGACGTGTTCTTGAAGTGGCTGCTGCGCGAGGCGGGCAACCCGGCGCGGGTCGAGCAGGTAACGCTCACAGAGAAGGCAGACGACTGCTTCGTGGAGTTTCCCGATCCTGCCTTGCAGCCGGCCTTTGATGCTGCGGACCGCAAGTTCGCAGCGGTAGCCCATGCCCATCCGGACCGGCCACCCGTTTGGCAGGCGGCCGACTGCAAGTGGCTGGACTGGTGGCAACCGCTGCGGGCACGAGGCGTACGCGTGACACTTCTCTGCGAAGAGGACGTGTGCCGCTTCTACGCCAAGAAGTTCCCGCACAAGCCCGTGCCTGCGCTTCCGCCACGGCAACCCTGATGGGCTTCTTTCGTTTCCCTCACACCCCTCATTTGGCCTGGCTCGGCAGCGGTAAGCCGCGCGACGACAAGGTGCTTTCGTTCGCCGAGGCAGCGGCGTTGCTGCGTGGTGACGTGGTGGTGGAAGAAAAGGTCGACGGCGCCAACCTGGGCATCTCGGTCAGTCCGGCCGGAGCCCTACTGGTCCAGAACCGCGGCCAATACCTGGTCGAACCCTATGCAGGGCAGTTCGCCCGCTTGCCCTCGTGGCTGGCCTTGCGCCGCGACGAGTTGATGGAGGCATTGCTCGAACACACCCGCCGTGGCTTGATGCTTTTCGGTGAGTGGTGCGCGGCGCGCCATTCGCTGGCCTATGCGCGACTGCCGGATTGGTTCCTGTTGTTCGACGTCGTGGAATCCGATAGCGGCAGGTTCTGGAGCAGTACGCGGCGCAATGCCCTTGCCGCTCGCCTGGGTCTGGCGACGACACCGACGGTTGCGCGCGGCCAATACACATTGGGGCAGTTGAAGTCGCTGCTCGCCAGCCAGGGCAGCCGGTTTCGGGACGGCCCGCTCGAAGGCCTCGTGGTCCGCCGCGAAAGCGCTGACTGGTGCGAACAACGAGCCAAGCTCGTCCGAGCCGAATTCGCCCAGACCATTGCCGAACATTGGCGCAACCGACGCATCGAATGGAACCGGCTGGACGCGCCCGCCGCCGTTTGACGCGCACTGTCGCGTGTCCCGTTCCTGAAGCTGCTACAGCGCGCGTTTGCTGCCCCGCGGCAAACGCGGTCGCTGCGGCATCATGCGCCGCTGTCGGTGGCTGCTGCGTGGAACGGCCATTGACGCTGCATCTGCACAGATCTACGTCGGAAAGCCGGAATCACCGGGTTGCCCGGCATCGCTCTGGCGCGATTCACCGCGGCCAGAATCACGGCGTCCGGGCCGTGCGTCGGCTGTGTCGTCGATCGATTGCCGATCGGCAGATGGTCGAGCAGGTCAACGATCCAGGCGGCGAACGAGGTCATAGTGCCAGGGCCATGTTGGTGGCGATACCCTTCATCGTGACCCGCCGCTGGCTCAAATAGCGAGCCAGGCATCGACCTCTGCCCGGACTCGGTTACCCTCCCGCCATGAGCAAGGACAAACCCCTGCAAGGCCGCGTCGCTTTGATCACCGGCGCAAACACCGGCATCGGCCGCGTCACTGCACGCGAACTGGCGCGCCGTGGCGCCCGGGTCTACGTCGCCACCCGCGACGAAGCGCGCACGCGCGACGTACTCGACGACATCCGCGCCGCCGGCGGCGTAGGCGAATGGCTGCCGCTGGATCTGGGCGACCTCGGCTCGGTGCGGCGCTGCGCCGAGGCGTTTCGCGCGCTCGGACAGCCGCTGCACCTGTTGGTCAACAACGCCGGCCTGGCCGGCCGGCGAGGCTTCACGGCATCGGGATTCGAACTCGCGTTCGGCACCAACCATGTCGGCCACTTCCTGCTGACCACGCTGCTGCTCGACCGGCTCGAAGCCTCGGCGCCGGCGCGCATCGTCACGGTCGCGAGCCGGGCGCATTACCGTGCGCACGGCATCGACTTCGACGCCGTGCGCCGGCCCACGCGCACGCGAACGGCGCTGGTCGAGTACGCCGCGTCCAAGCTGGCGAACGTGTTGTTCAGCGCCGAGCTGGGCCGCCGGCTGGCCGGTACCGGCGTCACGACCTATGCGCTGCACCCGGGCGTGGTTGCCTCCGACATCTGGCGCGTGCTGCCCGGGCCACTGCGCTGGCTCGTCACCCGCAACATGCTCACGCCCGAGCAGGGCGCCGAAACCT
>JAIBBZ010000079.1 GCA_019694435.1 Pirellulales bacterium | reverse complement strand
TCAGCCGGCCCACGGTGTACGCGCCCGTGTCACCCATCTTCACCACGATCACCAGGGCCAGCAGCCCGGTCAACCCTGCGGCGGAACCGCCGAGCATCCGTAGCTGCACGGTAAACGACAGCAGCAGACCCACGTAGGCCACGCCGAAGGTGGCCAGGCCGACATTGGCGATCACGCCGCCTGGTTGCCGGTAGCGGCGCATCTCGCCGGCCAGCGCCGCCATGAAGCTGAGCGTAAAGGCCAAGAGCGGCCAGCCCAGCCGCTCCAGCGGATGTTCGTCGCTCACCGGACGAATGAACAGCGGCACGGCGTTGCTGAGCACCACCAGCAGGCTGCCGCCGTAAATCACGCCGGCCAGCGGGCGATATCCTCCGGCAGCCAGCAGCGAAACCACTTCTTGCGCGGCCAGAATCGTCAGCATCAGGGCCACGCCAAATAGCACCGCGCCGGGCATCGCCAAGGAATGATCGAGCCACACCAGACCCACCAGGGCGGCGATCAATACGGCTCCGAGCAACAATCGCCAGCGCAGCAAGCTAGGGCGCTCCTTGGCTTATTCGAATGTGGTTAGCCGTTCAGACCGCCAAAGCGGCGGTCGCGCCCCGCGAAGTCGCGGATTGCCTGGTGCAGGTCGCTTTCGCGAAACTCGGGCCAGCAGTGCTCGGTGACCCAGATTTCGGCGTAGCTGATCTGCCAGAGCAAGAAGTTGCTCACCCGCATTTCGCCCGCCGTGCGAATCAGCAAGTCGGGGTCGGCCATGCCAGCCGTGTACAAGTGGTTGGCCACGGTCTGCTCGTCGATGTCGGCGGGCGCCAATCGGCCGGCTTGCACTTCGGCGGCAATCTGCCGCACCGCGTCGACGATCTCCAGCCGGCTACCGTAGTTGATCGCCAGGCAGAGCCGCAGGCCGGTGTTCGACGCGCTCAGGTCGATCGTCTTTTGCATTTCCCGCTGCACGGTCTCGGGAATGTCGCGGCGGCGGCCGATGACATTGACGCGAATGTTCTGCTCCATGATCGTCGCCCGCTCTTCGATCATGTACTGCTCGAGCAGGTGCATCAGGAATTCGAGCTCGCGCTGCGGGCGCTTCCAGTTCTCGCTCGACAGGCAGTAGAGCGTCAGCTGCTCGATGTCGAGCCGGGTACACTCCTCGGTGACCCGCCGCACGCTCGCCACGCCGCGGCGATGCCCCTCGATGCGGGGCAGACCCTGCCGCTGCGCCCAGCGGCCGTTGCCGTCCATGATGATGGCGATGTGCTTGGGCCGCGCCTCGCGGGGCACGTCCAGCTCTGCGGCGGTCGAAGTCGATATCTGGGACACGGCGGTCCTGCCCCCGGGCAAGGTGTGCTTCGTTTCTAGCGTCCGCTCAGCCTGTACGCTCGGCAAAGATCGTTTGTTCGCGGTCGGGCCCCACCGACACCACTTCCACCGGCCGGCCAATCAATTTGCTGATCCGGTCCAGGTACTCCCGGGCCTGGCGCGGCAGGCCGCTCATCGTCCGCACGCCGGTAATGTCCTTTTGCCAGCCGGGCACCGTCTCGAGCACCGGCACGGCGTGCCGCAGATCGTCAACGTGGCTGGGGAAATTGGTTACCCGCTTGCCATTGATTTCGTAGGCCGTGCAAATCTGCAGCTCGGGCAGCTCGCTCAGCACGTCCAGCAGCATGACGGCCAGCGCGTCCACGCCGCTCAAGCGGGCAGTATAGCGCACGGCCACGGCATCGAACCAGCCGCAGCGCCGCGGGCGCCGGGTGACCGTGCCGTACTCGTTGCCCCGGTCGCGAATGTGCTGGCCGACTTCGTTGTCTTGCTCGGTCGGAAAGGGGCCGCCGCCGACGCGGGTCGAGTACGCCTTGACCACGCCGATCACCTTCGAGATCCACTTGCCCGGAATGCCCGAGCCACTGGAGACGCCCACGCCCGAGCTGTTGCTGCTGGTGACGAACGGGTAGGTGCCGTGGTCGACGTCGAGCAGGGCGCCCTGGGCGCCTTCGAGCAGAATGCGCTTGCCGCCTTCGACGGCGTCGAGCAGGTACGAGGTCGTGTCGCAGACAAAGGGCTTCAGCCGTTCGGCGTAGCCCAGGTATTCGGTCGTGATCTCGGCGGCGTTGAACGGGTTGGGCGTGATCAGCGCGCCGATGCTGGTGTTCTTGGCCGCGGCGATGTAATCGAGCTTCTCGCGGAAGTTGTCGCGGTACAGGTCGCCCAGCCGCACGGCGAAGCTGCGGGCCACCTTGTCGCGATAGCAGGGACCAATGCCGCGCATCGTGGTGCCGATGTTCTCGCCGCTCGAACAGCTCTTGTCGAGGATGGCGTCTTCGGCGATGTGCCAGGGAAAGATCACGTGCGCGCGGTCGCTGAGCATCAGGTTGCCGCTGACCTTGACGCCGCGGCCGACCAGTCCGTCGATTTCCTGGAGGATGCTGGCGGGGTTGAGCACGACGCCGCCGGTGACGACGCATTGCACCTGAGGGCTGAGGATGCCGCTGGGAATGAGCGACAGCTTATAGGTTTGGCCGCCGGTGACGACCGTGTGGCCGGCGTTGCTGCCCCCTTGGTAGCGGACGACGATTTCGTGGTTTTCGGTGAGCAGGTCGACGAGTTTGCCTTTGGCTTCGTCGCCCCATTGCAAGCCGATGACGCAGGTAACACCCACCGCGGAACCTCACGTGCGAAAGAAAAGCGAGCGGCGCGAGAGCCGCGGCCCCGACCGGGCCCGAACCGCCGCGCCAAACCCACCAGTTTAGGACCCGCCGGCCGGGGCGGTCAAGGAGGTGTTATGAAGCAGTCCAAATGCCATTTACAACCAGGTGAAAGCTTAAATCCTTAGATGATCCCTCATGCAGATTGACTGGTTTCGTTCGGGGCAGACCATCTTGAATAGGCCTACCGAAAAGGTGGGCGACAATGCGGCTCCAAACCCGAGGGCATAGATATAAGCTGCCGGGCCAACCACAAGCGCGGGGTCGACGGCCGGGTCATAAATGCAAGTTGCCAGCGGCCACCCAAAGTTCCATACCTTTCAGCTGGGATCGCTGCCCGTGTAGCGAAAGTCGGGTGGACTAAATCGCCGTGTGAAGCTCACCGCGAGGGAAGCGCAGCTGATTGCCAGTAGCCATTGAAGTGCCGTCACGGGAAGCGTCTCACTGGATCAGCGGCAGTAGCGCGAAAACTTGAGCCATCGCGAGGCCAACCGAGATCGATAGGGCCGCCATCACACGCCAGGTTGAATGCCAATTCGCCGTGGCGATTAGGGTCGCCACTGGACAAACGCAAAGAGTCGCCAGACCCCAATATGCCAACAACTGGATGGGGCTGGCTGAGCCTCCGCCGAAACGTTCGACATATCGAGCAAGAGCAAGCGACAGTGTTCCCGAAATGTGAACCGCTGTGATGATTCTCCAGATCCAGCGCTCGCGCGATTGACTGGTATTCTTGCTCAATAGTTCGAATGCGTGGCGGTCCATCGTCGCAACCTCTCAAGCATTCGACGAGTGCCGTTTGCGCGGCGGCAACAGTGCGAACAGCGACAGCAGACTGAGCAGCGACAGCCAGCTCCAAGGCGACTGGCCAAAGCCGAGGAAGCCCAGGAACCCGAGAAAACTAAGGCAGCCTTCGCGACTGATGCGCATGACCATGCCCTCTAGTGGAATACCCCTTCGCGATAGTCGCTGGGTTGCGACGGTCATTCTAACAGGCCCCCTCTCAGGCGCCAAAACGGCTACCCAAAGGTACCTGGTGCGAAAATCGACCTCGTGCCGCTGCCATCCATAGGCGTCGCCCAGCAACACCCCGCTTGACATGCAACCAAGTAGTTGCATAATGCCGGCGTCGTCGGAACTCGCCGATTCTTGATGTTGCCGACGATCGGAACGGCAAATCG
>JAIBBZ010000078.1 GCA_019694435.1 Pirellulales bacterium | reverse complement strand
GCAAAGAATGTCATCAACCTGCGGGTTGCCCTCAAAAGTGGCCGATGGCTCCAGGCCATCCCGCCCCTGGTGGCGGCTGCATGAGGCTTGGTTGTTTGGGGGTCTTTGTAAAATTGGAATGCACCCGGGCGAGGTGCTGTGGGCCGCCACCCTGGGGACGGTCTACGCCCTGATCGTGATCCTGGTGCTGGCGGGGTTCACCCTGGCCGGCTGGCCGCACCTGCACTGGGCCGGCGCCGTGCTGGTCGTCCCCCTGCTGTTCCTCGCCGCCCTGGCCTTCGCCGCGCTGGGGCTGCTGTTCACCGCCCTGGTGTCCAGCATCGACCACATGAACATCCCCTTCTTCCTGGTCGTCATGGGGATCTGAGGAGCAATGGAACGGAAAACCTTGGTAAGCCTTGATCATGATTGCACACCTGCGGAATCTCTGACCTCAAGTATCCTGTTCGGCGGGATTGCGGAGCGGCCGCAGTTCGCCACGGCTCACGGCCTCTGGTACCGAGAACGAGTAGCGGCCGAGCATGTTGATGTGTTCGTGGATCAACGGCGACAGCCGCGCCACGTCGGCGTCGTGAATCGGATAGCCTTCCCGTCGCAATTGGGCGAGCGCGGCGTCCAGATAAATCGTGTTCCAGAGCACGACCGCGTTCACCACCAGGCCGAGCGCGCCGAGCTGATCCTCCTGCCCCTCGCGGTAACGCTGGCGCAGTTCCCCCCGCTTGCCGTGAAACATCGCTCGCGCGAGGCTGTGGCGTCCTTCGCCACGATTCAACTGCAAGAGCGTGGCACGACGTCGGGTCTCATCATCGATATAGTTGAGGGTATGCAAGGTCTTATCGATTCGGCCGAACTCGGCGAGCGCCTGCGCCAACCGGGTGGGTCGGTCGCCGATCTGCAGCGTGCGCATGATGCCGGTCGCCGGCACACGCCCCAGCTTGAGCGAGCCGGCCAGCCGCAGCAGATCATCCCAGTGTTGGGCGATGAGTGACACGTTGATGCGTTGGCGCGCGATGGTGTTGAGCTCGCCATAGTCGGCATCGGGATCGATCCGCCAGAAGCGGGTGCCGCCGATATCCGCCAGTCGCGGGCTGAATCGATAGCCGAGCAACCGAAAGAGGCCAAACACGACATCGCTGTAGGCCCCGGTGTCGGTCATGATCCGGGTGGGCCGCAGCTCCGTTTCCTGCTCCAGCACCACGGCCAGCAACACCAGGGAGTCGCGTAGCGTGCCGGGCACCACGATGGCGTTCAGTCCGGTGAGCTGGTTCGAGAGCAGGTTGTACCAAGTCACCCCTTTGAGCGGACCGAAATATTTGGGGTTCGGCCCGGCATGCACGGTGCGCACCGGCACGACGAACCGCATGCCGTCCGCCGACGCAACCTCGCCGCCGCCCCAGGCGTGCGCGAGCTCGAGTCGGTTTTGTGCGGCGACGAGGGCCGCATTGGCGGCGGTCACGGTCTCGTCGCGCACATAGTTCTGGTCGACCCACGACAGGCGGCCACGCTTGAGCGCTGGCACGTCGGGCCGAATCAGTGGCTCGAGGCCAGTATTGCATGCCTCGGCCAAGAGTACCGCGCAGAGGCTGGTCGTCAGGTCGGCCGCCCGTGCCGAGCGCTCGGTCAGGTGCGTAAAGGCGTCGGTAAAGCCGGTGCGGGCCGCGATCTCGAGCAGGATTTCCGGCAGCTCGACACGCGGCAGACGTGCGGCCACCGCCTCGCGCAGCGCGACCAGTGACGGCGGTTCGTCAAGCTTGTCGAGCGGACTCAGAATCAGCTCGTCTTGCTCGAAACGCACGGCCGGATTGTCCGGCAAGCGTGCGGCGACAGCGCGATACGTTTGATTCAGCTCGGCCGCCAAAGCGGCCAGCACCGGCTGTGGGTTGGACGGCAGCTCGAGCGAGCGACAGATGATCGGCCGCGCCGCTTCCCACTCGTCGCCGGTCAGGAGTCCCGCGCGCGGATCGGCGTAGCGCCAACTCGGCGAGACGAACACATCGCGGCGGCGCAGGGCCGTGTGCAACGCGTCGAGCATACAGAAGGTATAGGCACGGCGATCGACCTTCCCGTCGTCGCGCAGCACCGAGCGCTGCCACGGCTTGCGGACCACCTCGCATGGCGCAGCCTGGTCGGGCTTGGGTTTTCTGTCGTTCTCGCGCAGCCAGTCGAAGGCGGCCACCACCGGTTTCCCGGCCGGACTGGCACCGAAATGGACCTGCTTGAGAAGCGTCGGCAGGAAGCGGCGAACTTTGCCGTACCGTTTCTCGAGTTCGCCATAGAAGACGTCGTCCGGCGGTCGGGTCAGCGCGTCGACGTTGTCGAGCGCCTGGGTAAGGGTATTCTGCGGCACCCGCGCAAACACCTGGGGACGTAGCTCCACGTCCACGACCACCGGATCGAGCAGCAGGCGGCAGGCGGCGGCCAGCAGGATGGCCGCCTGATCGAGATCCTTAAGGGTACGCAGTCGCGCCTGGCGGTCGGCCTTGACGGCCTCGGCGAACAGCGCGCGCAGGAGCCGTTCCAACACCTCGAGCGCATCGTCCTGCGCGGTCGCCTCAAGGCAATGCACGAAGGCGACCAGCGTTGCTATCCGGCGCGCGGGCGGCAGCCGACCCATCGCGCTGACTTTGGCGGCGCCGGCAAAACGGGCCAGGGAGGCCAGCCGGCTGGGCGGAACGCGGGCGGCAGGCAGCGCGATACCCAGCTCGCGCACCGCTTGCAGGCGCTGTAGCGCGGCCACCAGCGATTGGTTACTGACCGACACTGGACCGGCGCGCAACCGGTCCAGGGGCGAAAAACGGCTGCCCTGTGGCACCTTCAGCAACGCATCCAGCCGGGCCTGCTGCTCGCGGGTGACATCCCGCCCGAGCAGCCGCCATAGGCGTGCTTCCGCCCGGCTGCGCAGTCGGGCAATGAAGCGCTCGAGGGTGCTCGTGCCTGGCAGGAGAACCTTGTGCGTCAGCAGCCAGTCGCTGGCCCGGTCGAACAAGACACTGAGACGCTCGGTGCCCGTCCAGCACAGCGCAAAAAGCCAGCGACCGAGACGGAAGCCAACGCCGACGTCGGTGATGTCGCAATAGCCGTACTGCGCGCGGATCTCGATCGGATGGCGCCAGCGCCACCGATTCGCCCGGTAAGCGTCAAGGTGGCCGTCGACGGTGATCCCGAGTTGGTCCGCGACGAAACGGGCCACTGACGCCGGCACGGCGGTGGGATCCTCAAGCAGTGTGCCCAGGAACCGCACCGTGCCCAGTTGAATGGCGCAACCCAGGCGCATGTGCGCGCCACGGTGCGAGTGGACGAATGCCAGGTCGGCATCGTCAAGATGAAAGCAGCGGGCCAGTTGGTCGGGCGTCGGATCACCGCGGAACTGGCCGTAACGTTCCTGCTGCTGCGGGGAGAGGAAGGAGACCGGCATCAGGTGCGGTCGCTACCCGCGAGCACACGGTAGACCGACGCGCGGCCGATGCCGAGCCGGCGCGCGATCGCGGTCGGCCCAAGCTTTTCCTCGGTGTGAAGACGGCGGATTTCGGAGGAATCAAGCGATGGCTTACGTCCCTGGTAGACACCGCGCACCTTCGCCGCGGCGATGCCCTCGAGCTGGCGTTCCCGGCGCAGATTGGTCTCAAACTCGGCGAAGACGCCGAGCATATCGAGGAACGCCTTGCCGGTCGCCGTGCTCGTGTCGACCGGCTGTTCCGTCGCCATCAGCGTCGCACCCCGCTCCTTGAGCATGCACATAATGTCCTGAAGATCCTTAATGCTACGCGCCAAGCGATCGATGCGCGTGACGACCAGCGTGTCGCCAGGCCTCAGGAAGGCCAACAGCAACTCCAGCTCGGTGCGTCCATCGCGCTTGGACCCGCTGACCTTCTCCGAGCGCACGATGTTGCAACCGGCCGCACGCAGCGTCCTCTCCTGCAGCGTCACATCCTGGTCGATCGTGGACACGCGGGCGTAGCCATAGAGTGCCATCGGGAGATGGAATCGTCTCGTTAGCGTTTAGACCTGATTACGATACCGTCCCAGAAACGGCTTAGCAACCCTAATGAGACGCCAAAACTGTCTCATCTAAAGCGTCTTAGGCAGGTATACCCTATCGGGACGACGGGCCGGAATTTCAGCGGCAATCCTGGGGTTCAACCCTTACCAAGGTTTTCTGTTCCATTGCTCCTCGAACCCC
>JAIBBZ010000077.1 GCA_019694435.1 Pirellulales bacterium | reverse complement strand
CGACAGGCAACGCGATCTTGCCTCGCTCGACGGACTCTTCATCGTTTCTCGCGGCCGATGGGACGAATGCTTCGGTCATTGGCCTGACCGCCAACGGTTACTTTGATGCATGGGAAAGCCCTCACCCCTACGCGCAACTAGATCCCGAGACCGGCTGTTTGCTGGCCTACACGGAGCCGCTGGGATCGACTTTGGGCGACAGTACCCGGCCGAACGACGACATCGTGCTGACCAACGTCCTGGGTTTCGACATCAAGGCCTGGGACCCGGACGCGCCCGTACTCGAACGGGAACTGACGACCGGCGAATGGGTGACGCTGCTGCCGGGCGACGCGGAGTACACACGCGAGTTGGGAAACGCGCTAACGGGCGTGGCCAGCGCGGGTGTCTCGTCGGTGCCGCGCGTTGCCCGGTTCGGCGCCTATGTCGATTTGAACTTCCTCTGTGGGCTGGGCAACAACGGACTGACCACGACCCCGTATGGCTCTGACCCGAATTCAATCAATCTGCATGGCTTGACGATGCCCATCTTCGGCGGGCCGGGATTGACCCGCTCACAACAATCTGGCACGCCCCCGGCCGTGGCACCGGCCGTGGCACCGGCCTGGGCCGACATCCGAGCAAGTGTCTACGACACCTGGTCAACGCACTACGAGTCGGATGGACAGGATCAAGACGGCGATGGCGCCATCGACGAATTCACCGACGGGTTTGACAACGATGTGCAGACGCCAGGAACTCCGCCAACGTACCCGGAGATTAATGCATCGACTGCCATCTCCGACGGTTTCGGCGGCATCGACGACCTGACCGAGATGGAGGCCCCGCCGCCGTACCCGGTGCCGCTGCGCGGCATCCAGATCAAGCTCCGCGTGTTCGAGCCCGACACCAAGCAGATCCGCGAAGTGACGATCGTTCAGGACTTCGTCACCCGGTAGACGCGGTAGACGCTTGGGACCTTCGGCTTTCCCGGCCCTTCTCGACCAGCGCCGAGCGGCGCGTGTGGTCGAGCGGCAACCGCGGCGGTATTCTTTCCTGAACCCGGTTGCCAGCGCGCGAGCGACGCAGGCGCAGCCGTCTCGGTCGAGGGAGAACTACGGATCATGCGAGGGATTGCCGCGTTTGCCCGCAGCAGCACGCCGCGGATCGTCGAGCACCGCGAGCCGTCATCCGCGGGCCAGGGCGAGGTGCGCTGTCGCACTCTGCAATTGGGGATCTGCGGCACTGACCGCGAAATCCTCGAGTCGCAAAGTCCGGTGTTGCCCCCAGGGGGCGAACACCTGGTGCTCGGCCACGAGTGCCTGGCCCGCGTCGAAGAACGCGGCCCTGGCGTGAGCACATTCGACGTCGGCGACCTGGTCGTGCCGGTCGTGCGCCGGCGGCGCGCGACGGCGCCGCAGTTTCGGGTCGACATGCTGCCGATGGGTACCTACACCGAGCGCGGCATCGTCGAGGAACACGGATTCTCGCTGCCCGAGTGGCTCGACCGGCCCGAGCACTTGTTCCGCGTCGACCCGGCGATGGCCGACCTGGCCGTGCTGACCGAACCGGTGGCCGTGGCCGAGAAAGGCGTGAACGAAGCGCACGTCGTGCAGCGAGCACGGCTGGGCGCAGACATCTGGGCCGAGCGGCCGCCGCGCGTGCTGGTGACGGGCCTGGGACCAATCGCGTTCGCCGGAGTGATCGCCGCGGTGGCGCGCGGCTGGCCGACGACGGTCTATGGCCGCGACGCCACGGACACGTCGCGCGCGGAACTGGTGCGGTCTTTCGGCGCGGACTATGTCTCGCCCGAAACGGTCGATTTTTCGCCGGCCGATCCCGACCAGGACGGCTACGACCTGCTGCTGGAATGCACCGGCAGTGACGAATTGCTCGTCAGGGCCAGCGCGGCGATGGCCTCCCACGGCGTGCTCGTCTGGTTGGGGAGCTCGCGCCTGCCCGAACCGCGGCCGCTGAACGTGGCGCTGATGGTTCGCGACGGGTTGCTGCGCAATCAGGTGCAGATCGGCAGCGTGAACGCGGCCCCGCGCGATTTCCTCGATGCCCTGGCGCATCTCGCACAACTCGGCGCGACACATCGCCGCGAGCTGCGCGCGGTGATCACCGACGAAGTCGGGCTCGACGAGGCGCTCTGGCACTACGAACACCGCACCCCGCAGGGCATCAAGACGGTCGTGCGCTACGACTAGCGCGTTGTGCCGAGTCGTTCGGCGGGCATGCGCGAGGAGCCGTTGGTGGCCGCACATCGAATTCGCCTCCGCGGGCCCTGGGAATTCGAGGTCCGGGGTTCTGCCTTGGGCTCGTTGCCGTCGCCGGGCAAGGTCCACGTTCCCTGCCGGTTTGCCGCACATCTGCCCCCGGGTTTTCGTGGTCGGGTGCGTTACGTGCGACGCTTTGGCCAGCCGCCGCTGGCCGCTGCCGAGACGCTGTGGCTGGTCGTCGAAGGACTCGCGCTGCCGGCGAGAATCGAATTGAACGGCCGACCCGTCGCGGCGGTCGACGCGCCTCCCGGGCGCGGGGAGTTTATGATCAGCGGCCTGGTCGAACCGCGAAACGTACTGTGTGTCGAATTCGCGGAGGTCGATACGGCGAGCGAAGTGGACTGGGGCGAGGTTTGTCTCGAGGTCCGCCAGCCGCAGAACAAAATCGGTGAACCAGAGACGTGAGGCGTGACGGATGATGACGAAATCGCGAAGGCCGTCGATTCTGCAGGTTGGTTGCCTGGTGGTCACCCTGTGGAGCGGTAGCCACGCTCCGGCGTTGGCGGCCGACAACCAGTTGACGCCCGAGGAGGTCAGCGGCGGCTGGATCTTGCTGTTCGATGGCGAAACGCTGTTCGGCTGGGAGCCAGGTTCGCAGGCCGATTGGCGCGTCGAACAGGGGACGATCGCCGTCTCGAGCGGCGAGCCCGGGCTGTTGGTCACCACCAGCCCGTTTGCCGATTACACGCTGCAATGCGATTTTCGCGCGGCGGCCGGTACGAACAGCGGCATCTTTCTCCGCACGCCGAAGCAGCCCACCGATCCGGCCAAAGACTGCTACGAGCTGAACATCGCTCCGCCGGAGAAATCGCCGTTCGCCACGGGCAGTTTTGTCGGCCGGGCCAAAGCGGCGCAGGCCGCTTACGACGAGCAATGGCATCACTACGAAGTCACGGCCCAAGGCGGGCATTTTGTCGTGCATCTCGATGGGCAGCAGGTGCTCGACTACACCGATCCGGCGCCGCTGGGACGCGGACTGATCGGCCTGCAGCTCAACTCGGGCGCGGTCGCGTTCAAGAACGTCAAGCTCCGGCCCGACGGCTTGCAGCCGATCTTCAACGGCCGGAATCTCGAAGGCTGGACCGTGTTTCCCGACAAGAAGGCCGAGTTCTCGGTGAATGAGTCAGGCGAGCTCGTTGTGCGCAAGGGCAACGGCCAGTTGGAAACCCAGGGGCAATGGGCCGATTTCGTGTTGCAGCTCGACGTGTTCGTCGTCGGCCGGGGACTCAATTCGGGAGTCTTTTTCCGCTCGATCCCGGGCCAATTCTGGCAGGGCTACGAAAGCCAGATCCAAAACGCCTTTCGACGCACGCGGGACAAGCCGGTCGACTGTGGAACCGGCGGGTTCTATCGCCGCCAGAATGCCCGGCGCATCGTGGCTGACGATCAGACCTGGTTTACCAAGACGTTGGTCGTCGCGGGCCCGCACATGGCCGGGTGGGTCAACGGCATCCAGGTGAGCGATTGGACCGACACACGACCGGTGAACGCCAATCCGCGCGAAGGACTGCGACTCGAGGCCGGCACGCTGAGTCTCCAGGCGCACGATTCAACGACGAATTTGAAATTCCGCGGACTGCGAATCGTAGAATTATCGCCGCGATAATCCTTCGGTTCGCACGCGCGGCGGTCGAGGGCGTCGATCGTGTCGCCGCGTTCGTGAAATCTGTCACAAGCGGTCCGCCGCACCGTCGGCGAAAACGCAGCAAATTGCTTTGACTTTTCGCGACAGCCAAGCGTAGCTTGGCTCGTAGGGACATGGCCCCGTTCTGGGGCCGGAAGCGGCCAGCTCAAGGTCCGCATCGTACGCGCGTTTCCGCGTCTTTTCTCGCTCCCCCTGTCTCGGAGGGCTCGGCCATGACTCTTGCCGAAATTCTGCGCAGCAAGCCTACGGGTGTGTTGTCGATCGATCCTGAGGCCACGGTGGACGATGCCGTGCAAAAGCTCGTCCGTCACAACGTCGGGTCGCTGGTCGTCATGGCGGACGATGCCGACGACGGCGAATCGCTGGTGGGTATTTTGACCGAACGCGACGTGCTGCGGGCCTGCGCGGCGCACCGTTGTCCGCTGGCCGAATTGAAAGTCCGCGCGGTGATGTCGTCGCCGGTCATCACGTCGCCGGCCGATCAATCGGTCGACGAGGCGATGGGTCTACTGACGCTGCGGCGGATTCGGCATTTGCCAGTCGTCGAGCGCGGCACGCTGTTGGGGATGATCTCGATCGGCGACCTCGTCAAAGCGCATCACGACGAGCTGTCGTTCGAGAATCATCATCTCAAGAACTACCTGCTCAGTTGAGGCGCAGGACGCGGGCAACGGAGCCGTTCAACCGATCTGGTAGCGGTCGAGCTTTGCGCGGCTGACCTGAATCCCCAGGCCGGGTCCGTCGGGCACGGCCAGTTGTCCGTCGATCACGGCCAGCGGCTCGGCCAGCACGCTATCGGCAAGCAGGAAACAGGCCGACTCGTTGGCCGACGCGAAACCGGGCACCGAAGCGGTGAGATGCAGCATGGCCGCGGTCGCGATGCCGATCGACGCGCCGGCATTGAGCGAAGCGCCCAGGCCCGCCGCCTCGGCGACATGCGCGCATTTGCGCGCGGCGGATGGCCCGCCCACCTGGTCGAGGTCGACCACGACATGGGCCACGGCCGCGGCACGCGCCAAATCGAAGACGTCGCGCGGCGCGGTAATGGCGCGGGTGGCAGCCAGGGACGCGTTGGTTTAAAGAGGGAATCGCGCCAAGGCCTCGGGCAGAGATTCGGCCAACGGG
>JAIBBZ010000076.1 GCA_019694435.1 Pirellulales bacterium | reverse complement strand
AGCGCGATTTTCTGCGCCGCGGCTTCTCGCGTCGCGACTTCGGCAGAATTGCCGCGCTACTGGGCGCGGGGGCCGCGCTACCGTTTTACGGCGAAGCGGCGCTGGCGCAGCTCTCGCAAGTGGGCGAGATCCCCCCCGACGCCGTAAAGATCAACGCCAACGAGAACCCCTTGGGGCCTTGCCCGCAAGCTATCGAGGCCATCCAGGCCGTGCTGGCCAAAGGCGGCCGCTACTGTTACGACCTGACCGATAAGTTCAAGCAATTGCTGGCCGCGCAAGAAGGCCTCGACGTTGGTCAGGTGGCGGCGTTTGCCGGCTCGAGCGCGCCGCTCACGCAGGCGGTGTTGGCGTTTACCTCGCCCACCAAGAGCTTCGTCACGGCCGACCCGGGCTACGAGGCCGGCGAACTGGCCGCCCGGTTCATCGGCGCCAAAACGCATCGCGTGCCGCTCACCAAAAGCTACGCCCACGACGTCAAGGCCATGGCCGCCGCCGACCCCAACGCGGGGTTGATCTACGTTTGCAATCCGAACAATCCGACCGGCACGCTGACTTCCGATGCCGACATCGACTGGCTGGTCGACAATCTGCCGCCCGAGGCGGTGTTGCTGCTCGACGAGGCGTACATTCACATCGCGGGGGCCCGCCCGCGGTCGGACCTGGTGCGCTCGGGCAAGCGCGTGGTGCTGCTGCGCACATTTTCGAAGATCTACGGCATGGCCGGCCTGCGCGCGGGGGCCGCGATTGCCTCGCCCGAGCTGTTGGCCCGCATCACGCCGTATAGCTCCGGGGCGATGCCGATCACCGGCATGGTGGCGGCCACGGCCAGTCTGAAGGCGGACGACCTGGTGCCCACGCGGCGCAGAATCATCGCCGACACGCGGTCGTCGGTGTTTCAGTTTCTCGACCGCCACGGTTTCGCGTACGTGCCGTCGGTGTCGAACAAGTTCATGGTCGACGTTGGCCAGCCGGGCGAAAAGATCGTGCTGGCGCTGCGCAAGGAAAAGGTCTACGTTGGACGCGTCTGGCCCAGCTGGCCCACGCACGTCCGCGTGACGATCGGCACGCCCGAGGAAATGGAAAAGTTCCAGGCGGCGTTTCTCAAAGTGATGGCCTAGCGCCTGGGGACGCCAGCCGCAAGGCCGTGGCAATTGCCTGATTGGCCCGTGACGGTCGAGTCGGCATTTGCGCCCGCGCGTGCTCTCGGTTAAGATCAGCGGCGGCGTCTCGCAGGCATCGCACTCGCTTGGGAAACCGGTCCATGACCCAGATCGACGAAATCGCGCCCGACCTGTTCCGGCTGTCCGTCTATGTGCCGGACATCGACATGCAGTTCAATCATTTTCTGGTGCGGGACGACGAGCCGCTGCTGTTTCACGCCGGCCTGCGGGGCATGTTTCCCGTGCTGCGCGACGCGGTGGCCACGCTGATCGATCCGGCGCGGTTGCGCTACGTGGCCTGGAGCCATTTCGAGTCGGACGAGTGCGGGGCGCTGAACGACTGGCTGCGGCTGGCGCCCCACTGCGAGCCGGTTTGCACGCTGGTGGGCAAGCTGGTCAGCGTCGACGACTTTTCGCTCCGCCCGGCCCGGGGGCTGACGGCCGCCGACGTGCTTTCGACCGGCAAGTACCGTTACCGCTTCCACGCCTCGCCGCACATTCCCCACGGCTGGGACGCCGGCGTGCTGTTCGAGGAAACCGAGCGGACGCTGTTCTGCTCCGACCTGTTCCACCACTTTGGCCAAGCGCCGCCGCTGGTCGCCGGCGACCTTGTGGGCCCGACCCGCGCGGCCATGCAAGCGATGCAGCAAGGCCCGCTGGCCGGCTACATGCCCTACACGCGAGCGACCGATGGTGTGCTGCACGCGCTGGCCGGGCTCGAGCCACAGACGCTGGCCGTGATGCACGGCTCGTCCTACCGCGGCCCGGCCGCCGGCCAACTGACCGATCTGGCCGGCGTGATCCGCGAGAATTTCGACCGCGCATAGAGAGCGCATCGCGATCGGTAGGTCAGGCTTTAGCCTGACATGCGCCGCCGTTATTCCCGCCATGTCGCGTGGCTAATTTTCCGCGCAGTTCGGCCGCTCTGGGCGATTATGCCGCTTCCCGGCGCCCGTCAGGCTGAAGCCTGACCTACAAAACCGACCTACAAACTGCCGGGTCAATCGAGCCGCAATTGCTTGTCGAACCAATCGGCCAGCGTGCCGATCTCGGCGCGAATCGTCGGCGCGGCGGTGGTGCCGGGCCGCTTGACGACCATGTCGTGGGCCACGTCGGCATCGCGCATCGCGGCGAAGAAGGCGTTCGAATCGAGCCGCGGGATCGAGGGGTCGGCATCGCCGTGCACGATCAGGAACGTGGGCGCCAAGGGCGACACGCGCGGCAACTTGATCTGCGGGTCTTTCGCGCCGGCCGCGAACGGAGCCGACGAGCTGGGGCTGATACCGTCGCCGCCGTTGAACGCTTCCTTGCGAATCTGCTCCCAGGCGGCCGTGTCGGCCTGGATGTAGAGCTTCTGCGTGTCCTTGTCGTTCAGGTCGGTGGGCGGAATGTAAACGCCGGCCGCTTTGGGGGCCGTCTTGTCGGTGGCCGTGATGCAGACCAGGCACACCAAGTGTACCCCGCCCCGCGTGCTCATCAAACCGAGGCGGCCCGCGTCGACCTTGTACTGGTCGGCGTGGGCCTTGATAAACACGATCGCCTTCTGCAGGTGGTCGGCCATGTCGATCACGCTGTACTTGGTGATCGGGCCGGGTCGGACGGCAAACACCGTGTAGCCGCGGCCGCAAAACGTGTCGGCAATCACCTGGTGCTCGCGCTCGGTGTCCTTGCCGTCGGCCGAGTAGCCGGCGCCGCTCATCACGAAGATCACGCCCAGGCCGTTCGCTTTGCCCTTGGGCACGAGCACGTTAAGCGAGAGTTCCTCTTTGTCGACCCCCGTGGCGTAGACCACGCGTTTGGGTTCCTGGTAAGTCGTCTGCCCCCACGCCGCGCGCGAAGCCAGGCAGGCGATGGCCGCCAGCGTAACGATTCTCAAGTGACGGCAGCGTGTCATCGGTCGACTCTCCCTGAAAGGTAGTTATCGGCAGCGGTTCGAGGGTTGGTCGGCCGCGTGCCCGTTGCAAGCGTCTGAGAAACGAGGCCGCCCAGTGAAAAGCGACCCGGGCCAGGCGACCCCGCGCCAGGCAAGTTCGGCTGGTCGTGTGGCCAAGTAAGATTAGCCTATTTCTGGCCCCCCGGCGGGTCAAGCAGGGCGTGGTCGGGCGGCGCGATGTGTGTCAGTAACCTCGCCCGCTAATTGCCGGCTGAAACGGCCGTGGGCGAACGAGAATGGCCATGCCGAGAGCGGCGTGGGATGACTTCGCCCGGCAATTGGCGACGCTCCAAGGCGTTTGGCATTAGTTTGTGCAGAGCGCTGGGGCATTGGCTCTTTCGGGGTAGCTCTGCTATCGGACGTCGCGAAAAAGCTCGAGTAGCAGCAAAATCGCATAGATAAGGGCCTCGCACATTGCGCCGATGGATGCTCTGCCGAGAACGGCACCGATGCCGGTGAAGAAACTTATGATCGCGACGAAAATAAGGCCCGGCAGCGCAGCGTGTTCAGCCCTTTGTCCCAGGCGATGCGCCAAGCCTGCCGATCCAAAGCACAGCGCAAACCAGCACGTTGCGGCTAGAAGCTGGCGAACTGTCACCCGATATCGATATCAAGTCATGACGAACCATGGTCATCGCAAAGCGGCCAATCGACTATCTCGGGCAATTAATGGTCCGCACTTCTCATCGGCCGCGCACCTGCTGTGTAGTTCGGCACGCTGAAGGATTGTTGGGACCAGCTGCGTCGAGATCATTTGCGGTATTGTGGCTCGCGGGTAAAGATTAAATCTTCGGGTTTGTCGGATTGGAGTCAGCAGCGAACTTGGCAAAAGTGGCTTCTACACTCTTAAGCACATCCGGATCGTTCAATCCGGTTTTCTCTATTAGCACTCGCAGCACTGCGTCGCCAAAAGGCGTGACTCGATACTCATACGGAATGGGTTGGCTAGACGGTGATTCAAGGAGCTCCGGTGTTATTTTGAAGTTTTCAAAACAGAGGATCCCTAGCTCCAACATCCGAGAAATCGCAGCAATATATCGCGTATTCCACAGAATATCGCCACTGCTTTTGGAAGCCGGCTGTTTTGCGATGCCGCCATTGTTGGCCGCCGCCACCAACAGATCAACGCAGGAGCCGTCTAGCACCTCCGCCGCACGATGTACATACGTGCTCTTTCGCAAATCAACTTCCCGTAGAGCCTCGATGATGGTAACGGCTAGTTTATCGCTCGCTGCTTCTTCATCTTTGTCGGGGTCGTAATGATGGACCCGCACATTCGCCAGATCAAAAAGCAGGCGATCGCAGTCGGAGCGAAAAAGTAACACTTCCTCAGGCAACCGAAGTGAATGGGCGATTCCAACCTCGTACATGACATTGGCGTTTCTATATGCTGTGTCATCTATAACATGAAGGGTTGAAATATCCGCGAGGATAAGCCGAGCACTTGTAATCCCCTGCAAGATCTCTGTGAGGATTGAGTCGCCAACAACCGACACGTCCACGCGGTAGGCTTCTAATCTGATCTCATTTATCGCAACTCGATTGACCGCGGGTTTTATCACCTTCTCCCAGCGATGATCGGATTGCGATGCAAACCCCATTGCAACGAACACCTTCAGGTTGCGAGCGAATGGCGGAAACAGATTGGCGAAATGAAGTGGATACATGCTGCAAGAATTCCTTGGTCTGGTACCACGGGCCAACTCGCGGGTGGCACCGGCAACTTGTTTGCCGGTGTTGCTCGGCAACAACAAGTCATTGCGAGTCGGTGTGACGACACGCCAGGTCTGAACACTCGCTGAACGGTCTCCCACAACAAGTGGTTCGCTCCATCCGAACTGGGCGGCAGCCTCTTGCGCCTTTCGGAGGCACGACAAGTTGTCGGGGACGATCGTGCATCATTATATGCAAGGCTAAGTACTCGTCTGACTTCAGCGAGGCTTGCGCCGTGAAAGTAGCGGGTGTCGGCGGGGGTACGTCCGATCGAGAACCAAAAGGTGCCGCGGTTGTCGTAGAGATGGAACACGGTGTCTGTACCATCGGTGGTCGTCAGCGTCACTAGGGCAAGCAGTGACATAACCGGCACGT
>JAIBBZ010000075.1 GCA_019694435.1 Pirellulales bacterium | reverse complement strand
ACAACGAGCAAAAGCGGATCCGCGACAATCTCCAAGCCCTGGGCGACCGCTCGGCGGAAAAAGAGCTGCGCGAACGCTTTGTCCGCACGCTCAGTAGCCAGGAAGACCGGCTTGAAAAGATCCAGCAGGAAACCGAGGCCGTCAATCGCAAGCGCGAAGCCAGCCTGGAGAAAATCCAGGCGGCCCTGGGAAAACTGGAATATGAAGTAAGTCTTAAGTAAATTTACTTTGCCAGCGGGTCGCGGTGCAGGACTCCGAAAAGGACTTCACCCTTTTCGAGTTGTTGGCCGGGGAGGGGGTTCACCGGGTATTGGGTGCTTACCACTTCTGGACGGTCGAGCAGGGTCGGCTTTTTTCTTTCGGCTACCGCCCGGCACCGCTTCTTCGTGAAATTGTTGATCTGTTGCCGAAGAAAGTTGTCGCCCATCGGAAACGACCTCCGCAATCACCGGCGTATAAACCTGCTCCCGGCCTCGCCGTTCTCGGCGCAGGAGCCTTTTGTCGTAAAGGTCTTTGAGTCTGTTGTTCCAGGCCGTAGCCTTGATATTCTCATCTGGTCGAAGCCGTTCCAGCGCCGCCCCGGTCGCCTCCTGAAGTTCAAGCAAGGCATTCAGAGTATTGCGTTGCCCCGGATCAAGCGAACCGACAAGCACCGCCGTTCGGGCTGGCGCATTACCCGTCGCAACGAGATAACACTGATGAGTCCAGTCAGCGACCAAGGTCAGGTCGTCCAGCCATCCTTCCTGAGCATTGCAGATTACAGGGAACACGTCGTTCCCTTCGTCAGCAGCCCAGCGGAAGAATGGAACGATCATGGCGTTTACCCAAGAGCCAGTGACCAGATCCACACCGCTGAAGTCAAGGAAAACGATCTCACCAGGCGGAACATCGCTGAGGAGTTCGCACAGGCGGGCATAGTGTTTTTTTCCGAGCAACCGCCCTTGCAGTTTACTCCCGAACACTTCTGCCATCGCAATAACCATTGGTTCCCTCATCATCCTCGCCTCATACTAATGAGATTATAACCGCCTCGGGGCAGAAGGCAAGCGGAAATCGAACACACTGCGGAAGGGCCGTTGCCGCAGTTGGTTCGCGTGACGCTCAAATAGGGAGGAATGACATTGATGTGCGAAATTCCGTCATGGGCTTGCTCGAGGTGGGGACAATATGAGCATGACTGGCTGACGTGCTCGACTTGCCTTCCCAGGTTTTACGCCTACGACCTTGCCAACAGGCCGTCTCCGGTGAGGGTATTCTACACTGACGTTGGCAGGATGGGGCTGGGCATCAATCTTGGCGCCACAGAAATCATTGTCGACATGGTCCGCGACGTTGGGGCGCCTGAAATGATGTTCTACAAGAGGCACCCCGCTGGCGCTCGCCGCGGCGAATTGGAGGCCAAGCGGATTGATGACCTCTTCGAGACCGCCAAGTCTTGGGCGATCATCGGGCCAAAAGGGTCATACTTTTGCAACGGGATGATTGTCGATGCGCCAAAGCTCGTTCGCGATGGCGTCGCAAAGCACAAATGGGTGCTTGTGACTCTGGAGCCCAGATGGATCGGCGATCGGACGGATTGGTTGGCTGGAGATGTGTCATGGTGACGAGGACCGCAGCACTTTTTCGATCGACGCCCAATCCGCTGGCCTCCACGTGTAGCTCTCCACGCCTGCGCCAGCGAAAGCCTCAAGCCAGGCGAGTTGCTCGAGCGACGGCACGTTGCACCCTACCTTCAGCTCGGCCACAACTACCCGCTCCCGGACGAGGATGAGATCCGGGAACCCCTTCCCATCCCCCTGTACTGCCGTTCGCCAACCCTTGGCCGTTTGGGCCGGGCGGAAGTGCGCTGTGCGCCAGCCCATGGCCTTTGCGTACGCGAGCACCTGGGCGGTAAAGCCGCTTTCGCTCAGCTTCAGGGTTTTGATTCGCACGCCCATGAGGCCTCCTATAGCCCGGCCCGCGTCTTGATCGCGTGGCAGCGCCCGCACAACGGTTGGTGGTTGGCAGGGTCCCAGAACAAGACTTGGTCGCCGCGGTGGGGCCGGATGTGGTCCACCTGCGTCGCTGCGCTGGTCACGCCCTGGCGCTCGCACTCCCGGCAGAGGGGATGGTGGCCGAGGTACCACCGGGCGTAGCGCTGCCAGCGGCTGCCGTAGCCGCGCTGAGCGGTCGTCCGCCGCATAGCCGGCGACCGGCGTTTCGGTTTCCACACGGGTCACCGCCTCGGGATGGCCCAGAGCGGCAACGGCGGCGGCAACGTGCCGGCGTAGAACGCCTCGGGCCCGATCATGCGGCGCACGGCGTGGAGCGACTGCCGACGCATGGTCACATCGTAATGCCTGGTCTGCGCGTAGGCTACCGCCGCCCACACATGGTACATCGCATCGGTATCGTCGATCGCCGCAATGATCTCCTCACGGTGCACCATGTCGCAGGCCGCCCGCCGCTTGAGTTCCTCCCGAAACTCTCGATTGGCCGTGAGCATGCAGCTGCAGAACCCCAACGGCGGCAATTGGTGGCAATCCGCGAGCATCGGCGCTGACTGCAGCGAGGCGCATTGGCCGCGAAGGGCCAGGAGGTCCTGAGACCAACTCCAGTCGCTCGCAAAATACCCTGACGCCGCGCGTGGGTCCAAGATTTCCGCCTCGATCGCCAGCGCGACGATGGCGGGATGGATCGCCGTGATCCACGGCTCGATCCTTTCGGGGACATCGTCGCCCGGCGATGACAGCAGCATCGCGGCTATCACAACCTCGTAGGTGAACATTGCAAAAACCTCCGGTCCGGGCAAGGGGCCTGACATTGGTATGTCACTCAGGTGACGACGCGGAGATTCTCTCCCTCGATCGTCAACCGCGTCACGCCCGGCGGTAGCGGGAGCGGCACAGGGTTCGCCGGCTGCGCGGACCCGTAGAGGGCTTGGATCGCCGCGATGTCCCATTGCGTGGGGTCGCGGACGGTCGAGCTGTAAAACGGCGACATCAGCGCGGCGGCGTGCTGCATGTCGTGATCGAGGCCCAGGGCGTGCCCGGCCTCGTGATCGAAGACGTTGTCGTACTTGATGGGGGCGCTGGGCCCGTACTGCTCGGCGAGATCGAACCGCATGAGGATTTGCCGGTTGTCCCCTGCCGGCTTGTACGACCATGCGAGGACGCCGGAGGGCCCGTCGAATCCCGCCTGTGGGCCACTGCCGACCGAGATCACCACGTCGGGCACGTCGGCTTTGGTCGCGCGCCGGATCTTCAGCGGAATCACCGCGGCCCAGCGCTGCCAGCCGACGGCAGTCCGATCCTCCTGTTCCTGCGGGGCGAAGCCAGGCAGGTAGTCGGCGATCGACCAGGTGATTTCGGGTTTAGTCCAGCGCGACGCCGAACTGGTCGCCGCCAGGCGGTTATCGGACAAACCACAACGCGGCCGCTCCATCAAGCCGAGCGTCGCCGCGTCGATAACCCCTGTCACCGGCAGCCCGCCAACGCGCTGCAGGGCCTCGATCGCGGCGGCGGCGTTGCTCGCGATCGACGCGGCCCCGCCGGCGAGGTAGCCGAAGTGCCGCAGCCAAGCCACAGCTTTGGCCGTGCCGCCAAAGCTGCTAATGATTTCTTCGAGCAAGGTCAATCTCCTAAAAGCTGGAGTTTATGAAGCGGCGGGCCCGAAGTGGGCCCGCCTGAAATGCCGGTCTCAGCGCCGATGGTGGCGATGGGGCACGGCGACGATGGCCAACGGGAAGCCGCGGCGGGTTTGCAGCAGCAACGGCCCGGCCTGCACAGCCTGCACGTACTGCGGCCCCTGCAGGAATTGCGGGGCGACGATCTGCTGCAGCTGCTGCAGCTGCTGCAGCTGTTGGCCTTGCCCACAGGTATAACCCGAGGGTTGGCCGACGAGATTTTGCGGGGGTGCGACGACGGTTTGCACCGGGACGCAGCCGCCGGCCTGGACGACCGGGGCGAAGGACGCCGCGAGCATCAGGCACGCGACGACGCACAAGCGAAACATGGACGACTCCTTTCAGGAGCGAATCGGACAGAGCGCAGCGGCACGCGCCGCTACTTCACTTTCGACAGCTGGGCGGACAGGAAGAGTAGGGCTTCGCCCGTCGTCTTCGGGCTGAGCGGGACGCAGGTCGGGCACTTCTTCGGCATGCGCCCCTCGAGGATCGCCTGCATCGCGCTACCGATCGCGGCCGGCGTGGTGAGCTGCTCGATCGCGAACCCACCTTTGGCTACCTTCCCGCTGTGGCACTGGGCGCACGATTGCTTGATCGCATCGGCACCGCTGCTCGGCGCGGCCGTCAGCTTCTCCGGCGCCGATACCGCCGGCTTTTCGAGCGACTCCATTCGCTTCGCCAACTGCTCGAGCTGGCTCTTGAGATGCTCGCACGGTGTGGTCGCTGCCGTCGGCGACTTTTGAGTAAGCGCTGCGGACCGAGCGGCGATCGCATCGGCGAGTAGCGACTGCCCATAGTAGTCCTGCACCGTGTAATAGAACGGGTTGTAGGGCGGCGTGACCGCCACCGGCAGGATAAGGGCTTGGTTGTAATAGGTCGGCTGGCTGTAGGCAACATGGTGCGTACCGTAGCCATGCCCAAAGCCGCCGCCGGCGTCGGCGCCGCACGCAACAAGGATGGCCAACGCCATCGCGCCGAGCAAGATCCCGAAACACTTCATGGTGGTAACCTCGAGGTCAAAACCGCCTCCTGAAACAGCCCGGACTCCCAAAGTCTTCGTGGAACAGGCTCGCCCTGCACCAACAAATTGAGCCGCACACGAGGTGAGTACTTTGCAAAACGGAGCTTCATCGTCTCGATCGGCAAGCCCAGCTCGATGGCCGCCTGCTCGGGGCTCACCGGCCTGTCGTAGGCTTCGCGCAGGTGGGTTTGGGTCTCGACCATCTTCGCCCCGCTCCATCCCGTGGTGCGATTGAGCAGGGCGCCGAATCGCCCCTGCCAGCCGGGGATCTTCCCGTCCCAGTCGAGGTAGAAATTCTCGTAGGCGTTCCTTTGGTCGCGGTCCGCGAACCGGGTTTTCACGCCCGCCTTTCGCTGATCGTCGACCAGGTTCTTGGGGCGCAAAAATCCGTTGCTCGGACCATGGCAACCGAAGCAACTGAACGGCGTCCGCACGTCGGCGCTGCGCGGGTGCCCTTCCACGTCGCGCACGATGTTCGTCGGTGCCAACTCGACCCGCTTACCCTTGCCGT
>JAIBBZ010000074.1 GCA_019694435.1 Pirellulales bacterium | reverse complement strand
CCGCCGCCAAGGCCATCAGGCCCGAGAAAGCGACGGGCGCGGATCGATAGCCGCGGAACACGTCGTTCTTGGCCATCTGCCGCCGGATTTCCGCGATTTGCACCAGCGCGTCGCGTAGTTCCATGGGCCTGCTCCCTTCGCTTGGTCGGCGGCCTGACGAGCGCCACCGGGATAGTGCTTTGCAATACAAAGTAGCGGATTTCGTCAGCCGATGCAAGAGTCGCTGGCTTCGGCCGCGGCGCTTTATCGGCTAGGGCGCTCCGCTGAGGAGTTTTTGGGCGCCTTGCTTCACGGCCGGAGCCGTGTCGCGCCCCTGCGACATGGTCTCTTCATAGCTGTTACTGCGGAAGTCGTACTCGGGAATGATATAGCCCAACTCGTCGTTGGCCAGCCCGATGAGGATCCGCGGGAAGCCGGTCATTTGCGTTTGCATTTCAAAGCCGACCTCGGGCAGCACTTCGCCGGGCAGGGTGAGCAGTTGGGCTTCGCCCAGTTTGATGAGGGCCATTTCGGTCGAAACGCGGCCGTCTTTCAGCCCGCCGCGCGCAGCATACAGCAATTTGAAGGCCGGGTTGGTCATGGGAAATTCGATGACCCTGGTGTCGACGCCGAAATCGAACCTGGCCGGCGGCTGCGCGGTGGCGGCCAGTTGTTTGACCAGCGCGGCCAGCCCGAGTCCCATGGTTTTGGCTTCGCCGTGGGTGCGCTCGCGATTATCGCCGCTGACCATGCCGCCGACGGCGCCGTTGAGGAACACGGCCTGGCCGCCGCCGTCGGCCTTGATCTGGTCGCACATGTAGCCGGGAAAGTCGGCACTCAGCTCCTTGGCGCCGGCCTCGAGCCCTTCGACGTGGCAGGCAAAGTTGACGATGGTGGCGATCGGCCGGCCGTCGGCGCCAACGGGTTGCAGCACCGAGAGTGTCGGATCGACCAGCCCCACGTTGCGGGCATTGCGGAAGTAGCCAATGACGCGGCCGCCATCCATCGGCAGCTCGCGCGAGGCCGCGCGAAAATCCTTGACCGGTTGCAGATTGGCTACGGCCTGCGCCACGCAATCGACAACCTGATTCTGAATGTACTGGATGTATTCGGCCGGGTAGTGACCGTAGACGCCAATCGTGTCGGGGGCCGCGTGGTTGTGCGACATGGCCAAAACCATGTAGGCCACGCCATTTTTGGCCACTCTGGCTCGCATGGGTTCGATATCCGAGCGAGACATGCCGAACAGGTCGGCGCCGACGAGTGCGAATCGCTGGCCCCCTTTTTCAAAGACCACGCAGCGGGCGTACATGTCGTCGTGAATCGTAAACGCGTCGCGCAAGCGGGGGTTAAGCCACTTGCCGGTCGTGGGCGAGATCTTCACTTGCGCCGCGCCCGCTTTCAGGTCGCCCAGGTCGGCAGGCCGGGCAGGGGCCGGCTGCGGGCCCTCGCGCAAGCCGCTCAGATCGAACAGCCGAGGGCCGCCGTCCGGCACGCGAGCTTGCAAATGGGGCGTGTAGGCGACGCCGATCGTCTGGCCGTGCTTATTGAAGACGAACCGTACGCCCTTGGCCGTGTAGTCGAGCAGCGAGAAAGTGGGCGTGCGGATCTCCTGTTCGCAGGCGCCGAGCTTGGCTTGCACGTCGCTCTTCGACTCGTAACCCGGGGGTATGCTGGCGGCTTCGACGCACGCGAAGGTGCCGTTCTTGCCGTGCAGGTGAACCGAGTCGGTCAGGTCCGGCCTCGCCTGGGCGTTGTACAGCAGCTTGTAGGCGTACCACTCGGCTTCGAACACCGGCGGGCCGAGCGCCTGGCGAACCTCGTCGGCGCTCGATAGGCCGGGAATGAGCCCATGATAGGTCAGGGCTGGCGGCGGATCGGTGGGTTTGACCGTGCCCTTGGGCGCCTGGGCCTGGGCCGGACCCACGAAGCAGAAAAGCGCGGCGAGCCCAATACCCAGGCACGGCCAATGAAACGAAAACGTGGCAGACGCACGCATGACGGGATCTCCGTGGCGGCAGACGGGCCGGAATCGAACAGACGGCCATGACCCTTTGCGGGCCCAGCGCAGCGACGGCCATCTTACGCCACGGCCGAGACCATTGCCAATTGCCCGCGACGGCTATGCGTCGCGGTGTACCGTGGCGGGCGAAAAGGCGGGCAGGCAGACGGCGATGTACTCGGCGCCTTCGGGGCCGGGCGTGCTGTACTGCACCCATTGACCGGCCGGAACGATGATCGCCTGGCCGGCGGCGACGTCGAACGCTTCGCCCTGCAGCTTGACGTGCAACGTGCCGCGCAGCACCACGCTGTACTCGTCGAACTCGGGGGTTTGACCCGGTTCGCTCCAGCCCTGCGGGCTGCGCATGCGGGCGATGCTGAGCTGGCTGGTCTGCGAGTTGACCCGGCCGATGAACTCTTCGATGGTTTTGGGAGGTTTGCCCGCCGCTTCGATGCGCGTGGGGCTGGTGATATGGCGAGCCATGTCCTTGCGACTCCTGGTTGAGAGTCGGCGCCGCGGCGGTTCTTAGTGGGCTTCGGCGGCCGACTTGCCTGGGCGGAGCAGCAGGCTGTAGAGCACGGGCAAGACGAACAGCGTCATGGCCGTGCTGCTGATGACGCCACCGATGACCACCGTGGCCAGCGGGCGCTGCACCTCGGCGCCCATGCTAGTGCTCAGAGCCATGGGCGCGAAGCCCACGCTGGCGACCAGGGCGGTCATCATCACCGTGCGGAGCCGCGAGATGGCGGCTTCGAAGATGGCCTCGTTCGACGTCAGGCCGCCGCGCAGCAGATCGCGCAGCGCCGAGACGAACACCATACTGTTAAGCACCGAGACGCCGGACAGCGTGATGAAACCGACGGCGGCCGAAATCGAGATCGGCATTTCGCGGAACCAGAGGAAGGCGATGCCGCCGATGCAGGCCATCGGCACGCTGGTGAACACGCAGATCGTGTCGATCGTGTTGCGATAGGTGACATAGAGCAGCAGCACGATCAGGCTCAAGGCCAGGGGCACGACGATCATCAGCCGCCGCTGAGCCCGTTGCATGTTCTCGAACTGGCCGCCCCATTGAATCGTGTAGCCCTCGGGCAGTTTGACCGAGTCGCCGACGCGCTTTTGGGCCTCGGCAATGAAGCTGCCGATGTCGCGGCCGCGGACGTTGCACTGCACGGTCAGGCGGCGTTTGCTCCACTCGCGCGAGATCATCTTGGGGCCCGACACCCGCTGCACGTCGGCCAGGGCCGACAGCGGCAACCGCTCGTGCGTCGAGGTGAGCAGCAGAATGTCGGCGATCGCTTGCGGATTGTCTCGCATGTTATCGGGCAGGCGCGCCGCCAGCGGGAAACGCAACTGCCCCTCGATGACTTCGCCCAGCGACTTGTCGCCGATCGATTCGACAAGTGCCAGCACCGTCTTGGCGGCCACGCCATAGCGGGCAATGCGGTCCTGGTCGACCTTGACTTGCAAGATGGGCTGCCCCTTGATTTGTTCGCTGGCCAGGTCGACGCAGCCGGGCACTCCGCCCAGAGCCTTTTCCAGCTCGCGACCCTTTTCGACGAGCGTGTCGATGTCGTCGCCGAAGAGCTTGAGGGCCACGTCGGCGCGGACGCCGGAGACCATTTCGTTGATCCGCTGCTCGATGGGCTGCGTGAGCCACACCGTCTGGCCCGGGAAGTGGCCGATGACGCCGTCCATCAGCGCCATCAGGTCCGACTGCGTTTTGGCCTTGGTCCAGCGGTCGCGTGGCTTGAGCGAAACGAACATTTCGGCCACTTGCACGTCGCCGGCGTCGGTGGCGACCTCGGGCGCGCCGGCTCGGCTCCATGTATGCGAAATCTCGTCGGGGAATGCCTCGAGGAGCAGCCGCTCCATCTTGTTGTTGATCGACACGGCTTCCTTGAGGTGCGTGCCCGCGGGGCGGAGGATGCCGACGACGATGTCGCCTTCCGACAAGCGAGGCACGAACTCGGTGCCCATGGTCAGGGCTAGCGCGCCGGCCACGGCCAACGAAACGCCCGCCACGGCCATGATCGGCATGCGGGCCCGCAAGGCGAGCGTCAGGAACGGCTGATACAACCGCTTGGCCAGGCGGACGATGAGCGGATCGGTTTCGTCGATGTGCTTGGGCAGCAGCAGGCTGGCCAGCACGGGCATCAAGGTGAGCGAGAGAATCAGCGAGCCGATGAGCACCAGGATGACCGTCAGCGCCATGGGGCGGAACATGCGCCCTTCGACGCCTTGGAGGCTGAGAATCGGCAAGTACACGATCATGATGATTAACTGACCGAACGTCGTGGGCTGGCGGACTTCGATCGTGGCATCGCGCACCAGCGCCGTATCGTTTTCGCCGGCGTGGGCGATGCGCCGCAAGATGTTTTCGATGACCACTAGCGAGCTGTCGACGACGATGCCGAAATCGATGGCGCCCAGGCTCAAGAGCGTGCCGGCGATGCCGATTTGATACATGCCGCAAAAGGCGAACAGCATCGAAAAGGGAATCGCCAGGGCGACGATCAGACCGGCCCGCAGATTGCCGAGGAAGATGAACACGATGGCGGTCACCAGCAGCGCGCCTTCGAAGAGGTTGCCGCGGACCGTGGCGATCACCTGGTCGACCAGGCGGGTGCGGTCGTAGACGGTCTCGACCTTGACGTCGGCCGGGAGCGTCTTTTTGACTTGTTCGAGGCGGTCTTTGAGGCGATGGGTGACGGCGTAGCTGTTTTCGCCCATGAGCATGAAGCCCAGTCCGAGGACGACTTCGCCCTGGCCGTTGGCCGTGACGGCGCCCTTGCGGAGCTGGTGGCCGATGGTGACGTCGGCCACGTCGCGGACGCGGATCGGCACGCCTTCCAGGGCCGTGACGACGATGTTTTCGATTTGCTCGACGGTGGACGTGCGGCCGACGCCCTGCACGAGCAGCATTTCGCCCGTGCGGTTTTCGTCGATGTTGCCGCCACCCACGTTGAGGTTATTGCCGCGCACCGCCTCGACCACCTGGTCGAAAGCGATTTCGTGGCGCAGCAACCGCACCGGGTCGATGCGCACCTGGTACTGTTTTTCCAGCCCGCCCCAGGAGTTTACTTCGGCCACGCCGCTGACGGCGCGCATTTTGGGTTTGATGACCCAGTCGTGCAGCACGCGCAGCTCTTTCAAGTCGCGCGTCTTGCTGGTGAGGGAATAGTGCAGCACTTCGCCCAGTCCCGTGGCCACGGGGCCCATCGTGGGGCGCTCGATGCCGTCGGGCACTTCGACGGTCGAGAGCCGCTCGTTGATCTGCTGGCGGGCCAGGTAAACGTCGGTGCCGTCGCGAAAACGGGCGATGACGCTCGACAGGCCGAACTGCGAAACCGAGCGCACTTCCTCGAGCCCGGCGATACCGCCGATGGCCAGCTCCACCGGAAAGGTGATCAGGCGTTCGATTTCCTCGGGCACCAGTGCGGGCGCCGGGGTGTTGATTTGCACTTGGACGGGCGTGGTGTCGGGGAAGGCGTCGAAGTTGAGCGAGACCAGGGACGCCACGCCCGCGA
>JAIBBZ010000073.1 GCA_019694435.1 Pirellulales bacterium | reverse complement strand
GCGTGGCCAGGCGGGGGACGCCGAGGAGGCGCTGCGCTGCTTCCAACAGTCGCTGGAAATCGCCGAGGACCTGCAGCGAGCGAACCCGGGCTCGGCCGCTGCGGCGCGGGACGTGAGCGTTTCGCTGGAGCGGCTAGGCGGCTTCTATCTGGCGCGTGGCCAGGCGGGGGACGCCGAGGAGGCGCTGCGCTGCTTCCAAAAGTCGCTCGAATTGCGCGAGCAACTGCAGCGAGCGAACCCGGGCTCGGCCGCTGCGGCGCGGGACGTGAGCGTTTCGCTGAACAAGCTGGGCGACTTCTATCTGGCGCGTGGCCAGGCGGGGGACGCCGAGGAGGCGCTGCGCTGCTTCCAACAGTCGCTGGAATTGCGCGAGCAACTGCAGCGAGCGAACCCGGGCTCGGCCGCTGCGGCGCGGGATCTGCTCATCTCGCGGGAGCGAATGAGTGCGGTGCTGAGCAAGCAACCTTCGCCGGAGGCGCCTCGGCAAGCATTGGAGTATCAACTGCAAGCCGTCGAGGTGGCCGAGGGCCTCTATGAGCAGAACCCGGGCTCGGCCTATTTTGGACAAACCGCCGCAAGAAGTTGGTTTCTGGTTTTTCATCGAGCGCAGGCCGCCGGTGATGAGCCGATTGCCGCCGCCGCGCTGAATCGTTGCTACCAGGTGTTATCCGCGCTGATCGCCGCAGGCATTGTCTTGGACGGGCAACTGGTCGGCCTCCACTCCCAACTCCAAGACCATTTCGGATCGTCGGAAACCTGAACCAGGCATCGCCGGTGAAACGCTGCCGTGTGGCGCTGCCCCAACTCCGGCGGCCGATCAAGTTGGAGCCCCCTTCACGGCATTGCCCCCTGTGCGCTGGCAAGCAGCCCGCGCAGTTGCTCGACCAACCTGCCATCGGGCGGGTGGCTGCGCAGCATCTCGCCGCGGCTGCTGTCGAACAGTTGGTCAAACTGCACGATCATCTCGCGGATTTGGCTGATGTTACGCTCGCAGTGCGTCATCTCGAAGCCGTGCGTCGCCCCGCGCTTGAGTCCCTCGTATGCGACGTCTTCGCCGAGCAGGACGAGATGGGGCAACGGCACCGACGTGAGCGCAATCGCACAGCGATCGATTGCCGCCAGGTCTGCCTGGGCCGCCACGGGGTCGTCCTGAATGTCACTGGTGCCTTGGAGCAGGCCGATCAAGCGCGCATAGCGGTCGCGCAGCCGCTGAGGCAGCATTCCCTCGGGGAAGCCTCGCGGCGGATTGAGGACGAGCTTCATCCGAGCCCCCCTGCCCAGCACCGAGCGCAGAAGATTGCGCTCCTCGAGCAGCAGCTTCTTATAGTCGAGTCCAAGGTGTGGATCGGCCGGCTCATGGTCGCTGATTGCCAACGACCCCAGTCCCGCGACCATGCGGATGACCGTTCCGTCGAGTGGCCTCTCGGCGGCCTCGTCAAGCCAGCGTCGCAAGTCGCGCACCAGCATGCGCGTGCGCGGGACACGACCGCGGATGATGTTCCACACCTCGCCATCGGTCCGTGCCTCGATCGCTGCGCGGATGAACTGTGGCAGGTCCGCTCGTAGCTGCTGGCGTCCTGTCTCCGTGTGTACATAGTTTAACTGTCGAAACTCGTGCACATCGTACGGAGGAGACTTACAAGGCTGGGTAATGATGACCACCCGCTCTGGCCCCAACAATTGATGAGCGATGCCCAATTCGTAGAAGACGTTTGGGTTCTGGTCCGAGATGTCCGCCACGACGACGGCCGCATTACGGATCTGCTCCACGATCTGCGATACGACGCTGCCCGGCCTGCGGCTGTGATCGCCGCGGACATACCCCAGGCCGCAGTCGTCCGCAGCCGCGGCCAGGATGCGATCGATGTCCGCGTGGCGTTCATCGAACGGCAGGATGGCGAAGCAAAATCCCATGGCCGTATGCCTTGCCAATGCACGGGGAAAGGATCGAAAGCGCCGCTTCGATCGCCTGCTCGATAGAATCCAAAGTGGTTTACCAACCGTGGGCGTGCCAAGCAAGCATTGCTGTACCTGGTGTTCACGGCCCAGATCGCACTACGCGCGTTCACACGCGGCAAACAATTCTTGTTTGAGGCACTCGCGCTCACGTGGCTTGTTCGATGCCAGGCAAATCAGTTGGTAGTGGATCTGCAGCGCGTCGCTCAGGCGGCGGGTAACCGTGGTGCGAGGGTTGCAATCGGCTGCCAGCGGCGCCGGCACCAGGGCCATGCCCAGGCCGGCCAGGGCGAACTGCAGCGTCGTTCGCCAGTTGCCACCCTCGACGGCAAAACTCAGCCCGCGGGCATCGTCGGCCAGCGCCGCTTCCAACTGTCGACGCACGCCCGACTCCGGATCGGGCGCGGCCAAGGGCCACCGTGTGAGCAGGTTCAGGTTCAGGGGCCGTTTGTCGCTGGTCGCCGCGAGTCCTTGTCCGGCGGCGGTGTTGCGCAGCGCGACCACGCACAGTCCGAAGTTGCAGAGCGGCTCGATTTCCAGTTCCACGGCGCCGCCGAAGCTGCTGTTGAGCAGCGACTGAATCTGCAGCGGCGAGTGCGACACGATCGCCAGATCGAGCGTACCTTCGGCGGTTTGCAGGATCCGCCGTTGTCCGCGGATGATTCGCACCTGCAGCTGCCAACCTGGCAGCCGCGGTTGCATGCGACTCAGGGCGCCCGCCAGAAAGCGCTCGGCGAAAAAGCTGCCCGTACCGATGGTCAGCCGCTGTGCGAGCGGCGATTGGCGCCAGCATTGGCGGAGCACGAGATCGAATTGCTCGACGAGCTGGCGAATGGCGGGCAGCGAGGCACGGCCGCGTGGCGTGAGCTCCAGGTGTTTGCCCCTGCGGCGGAGAAAGGCATCGCCCTGCTGGAACGTCCGGAGCCGCCGGGTAATCGCCGACTGATCGTAGCCCAACCGCCGGGCGGCCGCCGTCACCGTTTTTTCCTGGTCGAGCGCCACGAGCGCGCGAAACGCCTCGATCGTCGGCGGTGCCAGGGATTCGCGTTCGTTCATCGCGCGTGCTCCGTCGCCAGGAAGTGCTAAATCGCCGGACGCATCACATGATGCACAATGTGCATAAGTGTGAACATTCTATTGCTCATGGAGCATATACCAACTTAGGCTACGGGAGTTACCAGCAAGGTGGTTCAAACTCCCTGCGGTAGGGTCGCCGCGACCGATGCCCGTCGCCCGCTGGGCGTGCCGCGGTCGGCGTTCGAAACGTGGCAGCAAGGTTTTGACACCGCCCGGCGAGCGCGCAGCGAATAGCTTGACTATTCAAATCGACGGGGAGCATCGTTTGCGCCGTGTTTCCGAGGAATTTCCGACTTACAATGCCCGCCGCAGTGATTGCGG
Source organism: Pirellulales bacterium (assembly GCA_019694435.1). Lineage (NCBI taxonomy): Bacteria > Pseudomonadati > Planctomycetota > Planctomycetia > Pirellulales > Pirellulales bacterium. The sequence goes on along the minus strand of JAIBBZ010000073.1, from coordinate 3,024 downwards.
CATCATTCTGAAGCTGCGAGGAGCAACCATGGCCGTGCAGGGGTTTCCGATCGTCGAGGTCGCAGTCACGGTTTTTCGTTGCGAGGGCAGACTGCTGTTGGTATTCAACGCCGGTTGGGGCGCCTTCACACTCCCGATGACGAAGCGTCGTCAGGAGACCCAGCCGCAACATCCGCACGCGCCGAGGAACGAAGCGTGGGACGACGCGGCGATGCGCAATTCGGGGGAGTGTCTGGGGCGCACTTCGACCGCTGTCCCGACGCTGGCCTGCGAGGTGACCGAATGGCTGCAAAGCGACCGCGACGGGAAGGTCAAGCGATTCTCCTTTCAGGTCTACGTCGTTGACTTGCCAGGCAGCGAGGCTTTCCCACCAGGCCTGATCGCCGAATGGCTGCTGCCCGAGGAGGTGCTCGACGAGCGCCGCCGGCCGATTTCGCCAACGGCCCGTTTCCTGGTCGGTCGCCTGCAGGCCGAGGCGGCCTTGCACGCGTAATTCAGCCACGGACGGCGACCAGCAGCCGTCAGCAATTTCCCGGGGGCCAGCCATGTCGAAGTCGATCGCCTCGATCGCCCTGATCCGCCGCGAGGCCGAGGGACAAACCCTGTGGCTGGCCCAGTGGAACGAAGGTTGGCAGTCGTATCACTTCGTCGGCGGTCACAAGCACGAGGACGAAACATTTCGCGATTGCATCGTCCGCGAGATCGACGAGGAGCTCGGGCTTCGCGAAGCGGCCGACGTCGTGGTGGCCTCGGCCCCGTTGGCGCACCTGGAATACACCGACGTCTCGGGCCGCACGGGCGAGCACACCGACTATGTCATCGAGCTGTTCGACGTCGCGCTCGTGGGGAACGAGGCCCGCGGCAAGATCGAGGCCAATGGGGCCAATCGCTGGCTGAGCGAACCGGAGATCATGGCGCAGCGCTGCGACGATGGTCGGCTGGTCAGCCCGACGCCGGTCCGGTTTCTCAACCATCTCGGCTGGGACCTGTTCGTCAGCTATGCCCACAAGGACGATCAGCCCGACGGCTGGGTTAGCGCGCTGGTTCAGGCCATCCGCGCCGAGCATGCCGAATTCACGCCCACGCCGCTGCGCGTGTTTTTCGATCGCCAAGAGATCCGCTCGATGGACGATTGGCAGCGACGGATCTACGACGGGCTGCACGCCTCGAAGCTGATGTTGGCCGTATTGTCCGAGCACTACTTTGCCAGCGACTACTGCCGCCAGGAATGGCGGCAGTATCGCGATCACGAGATTCGACGTCAGATGTTGGGCGAAGCGATCGCGCCGGTCTACATCGTCACCGTGCCGGGTTTTGCCGAGAGCTCCGGACGGCTCGGCGACGAATGGCAGCTCGACCTGGCAGGACGGCAATTTGTCGATGTCCGCGATTGGCGCCCGCATGGCGTTGCCGCCCTGCGCGAAATGGCCGTGCGCGAGCAGTTGCGCCGACTCGAACAGCAATTGGCCGAGCGACTCGCGCGCACGCGCCGCCAGAGCGAGTCGAAGTCGACCGTACCCCGGGCCAGCGAACGGTTTGTCGGTCGCAGCCGGGAATTGACTCGGCTGCGCGAGGCGTTGCCGCAAGGCAAGGTGGCGGCCATCACGGCCGTCCAGGGCATCGGCGGCATCGGCAAGACGGCCCTGGCCTTTCGCTATGCCCAGACCTTTGCCGATCACTATCCCGGCGGGCGGTTTCTGGTCGAGGCCGAAAGGCTGAGCGATCTGCGCCTCGTCCTGGTGCGCTTGGCGCCCGACCTGGGGCTGCGATTCTCCGAGGCCGAACAGCGCGACGACGATCTGGCCGCCGCCCGGGTTCGGACCGAACTCGAACGGCGCGGCCGCACGTTGCTGGTCCTGGACAACGTCGATCGCCCCGAGCTGCTTGATGCACGGCAGCGTCAGCGCTTCCTGCCTGGCGGCGATCGCTTGCACGTGTTGGTCACGACGCGGCTCGAAGAAGACGCGATCCAAGCAGCCGGCCTCGACTGTGTGCCGATCGACCCCCTGCCCGATACCGACGCGATCGAGATGCTGCATCGCCATCGCGCGATTCATGGGGACGACGAGTGGAAGGCCGCCCTGCGAATCGTCCACCTGCTGGGCGGGCATGCCTTGGCATTGGAGGTCGTGGCCGTCTACCTCTGGCGGCATCCCGACGTGAGCTACCGCGGCTACCTCGAGCGCCTCGAGACCGAGGGCGTGTTTGCGGCGCTCTCAGGGACCGGCGCCGATCGGGCAGTTAAGCTCAGCGAACATCTCGTGAAACTGATCGGCCCGCTGCTGGAGCCAACGCTCGCCGGGCTCGAAACTCCCGACGCTGCGCCCGCGCTGCGGGCCCTCGAATACGCGGCGCTACTGCCGCCCGATGCGGTGGCCCTGCCTTGGATCAGGGCGCTTGTCGCCGCCGACTTTCCGAACGAGCTGGCATCCCGTTCCGGCTATGCCGACCCCTGGCAGCAGATCGAGCGACGGCTGTCGGGGCTGCGGCTGTGGACGCGCAAGGAAGACGATCGCCTGGCTCGCGTGCACCGGATTGTCCAGGAAGTGGTCCGCGCTCGCATGCCGGCGGATCGCGGTGCGGTCCAGCAAGAGGCTCTGGCGCTGGTCGTCCGAATTCGTGCCGCCGCACTGGAAAACGCGGCGCGCCTGGGCGATTTTGCCTGGGAGGCCGAGCCGCTGCGTGACTATGTCCTTGCCAGGCCCCGCGTCGACAATGCAAACGTGTTGGGCGTTGCCAACGCGATCTGCACGCCGCTGCAACACCTCGGGCGATTGGGCGATGCTGCCACGGTCGCCAGGGCGGCCGTCGCGTGTGGCGAACGAATCTTGGCAGCGGACCCGGACAACGCGGCCGCGCAACGCGACCTCTCCGTTTCATACAGCAAGCTGGGCGATGTGTCGGTGGCGCAGGGCGATCTGGCCGGCGCCAAGCGGTACTTCGAGCAGAGCCTGAATATCGACCAGCTTCTGGCAGCGGACCCGGACAACGCGGCCGCGCAACGCGACCTCTCCGTTTCATACA
>JAIBBZ010000072.1 GCA_019694435.1 Pirellulales bacterium | reverse complement strand
CTGCGCCGACGACATGTGCATCGTCCGGTCGTTGTCGACCGAGGCGATCAACCACGATCCTGCGCACACGTTCATGAACACCGGCGCGATGCTCGCGGGCCGGCCGGCGATGGGCTCGTGGCTGCTCTACGGGCTCGGCGCCGACGGCCAGGACCTGCCCGGCTTTGTCGTGATGGTGTCTACCGGCGGCTATGGTCAGAAACAGCCCATCGCGGCCCGGCAATGGCACTCGGGCTTCTTGCCCGGCAAGTTCCAGGGCGTCGAGTTCCGCGCGACGGGCGACCCGGTGCTCTATGTGCGCAACCCGCCGGGCGTGGCCCGGCAGCAGCAGCGCGACGTGGTCGACGCGGTGCAGTCGCTCAACGCGCTCGAGCAACAGCGAGTCGCCGATCCGGAGATCGCCACGCGCATCAGCCAGTACGAGCTCGCGTTTCGCATGCAGGCCAGCGTGCCCGAGCTGATGGACCTGAGCAACGAGCCGGCGCACGTGCTCGACATGTACGGCACCCGCGGCGGCGACGGCTCGTTTGCCTCGAACTGCCTGCTGGCCCGCCGCCTGGCCGAGCGCGGCGTACGGTTCATCCAGCTCTACCACCGCGACTGGGACCATCACCAGTCCGTGAAGCACAACATCCAGGGGACCGTCGGCGAGGTCGATCGCGGGGCCGCGGCCTTGCTGACCGACCTCAAGCAACGGGGTTTGCTCGACGACACGATCGTCGTCTTCGGCTCGGAGTTCGGCCGCACGCCCATGGCCCAGGGCGACGGTCGCGACCATCACCTGGCCGGGTTCACGATGTGGCTGGCCGGCGGCGGCGTGCGGGGTGGCCTCAGCTATGGTAACACCGACGAGCTCGGGTACCACGCCGTCGAAAACCGCGTGTCGGTGCACGACCTGCATGCCACGATCCTGCACCTGCTGGGCATCGATCATGCCCGCTTCACGTACAAGTATCAGGGCCTCGACAATCGCCTGACCGGCGTCGAACCCGCCCGCGTCGTGTCGGAAATCCTGGCTTAGCGCTCTTGTAACGGGTGCCGCCGGTCGTGCTTCGCCCCAAACCCGCGGCCAGCTTCGTCCGCCAGCGGTTCGCGCGCCACACGCCAGGATGGCAACTCGAAACGGTCTGTCGTATGCTCAAGCGGCAGCCGGGTTCGAAACTACGGGCTCGACGTGATCGCGCGCAGAACCGCGAACTCCGCCTGCGGGCGATCGCGCAGAACGTGATGATGCTCAATCGGAGCGGGGTATTCTCTCGAGCGCTTCTGACACCTTTTATTCCTCCTTCTTCTCCGGTGGTATATGGGTGGAAGCCGAACTTGGTCGCCAGATTGCGTGTCGTTATTGCCTCGGACATATGAATTTGCTCCGGAACGGCGATGCATTTGCCCGACGGCAGGTAGCCTTGATGAGGGGGACGAATATGCCAGGTTGGCTTGGCGGCGCAGCGCTTGATGGCGGCTTAAGGCTGCCGCGAGAGGACCAATGGAAGGCTCAGAGGGACCGCGTAGGGAGATGGTATTCCCGAGTCGCCAGAATCAGGGTCAAAGCTCAGACGATTGGGCTGGACGCCTTCGATATCGATGACCTCATCACCTATTTCCAGAATTGCTATTATCTGAGGGACTGGCTCTCAGTTTCGCGACCAGACCTGAAAAACCCCGTCGATAAACTATTTGAAAATCATTTCGAACTGAGGGCGTGTCGCGATGTGTGCAACGGCTTCAAGCACAAGTCGCTCAAGCGGCCATCTGTTGATTCTGATTTCAACCTGTATCGGGTGTATGACCATCGAGTCCCCGAGTCCGGCGCTGCTGCCGCGGCGATCGGTTACCGTCTTGCTTTTTCGGATGGCGACGATGTACGAGAGTATGACATCTTTGAGTTTGCCGACGTCTGTCATAAGCTTTGGAATGACTTCATCGACTTGCCAAAACATAAATTAATTGTGGAATCCACCCGAATTGTTGAGGCGCAAAGGCTCCTTTAGTTTGTCATCTGCTCCCCCCCGCCGAACTTGAAGCGCGAGCAGAGAAGGTTCCAAGTACCCTTGTTGGCGTCGATGCGGTAGGGTGGCCGGTCGTGCGGCAAGTGGCGCCGTGTGTGGGCCTTGCGAGCCATGTGCGAGATGGCATCGACGTTCTTACGGCGACAACCAATCGCCGGATGGTCGTTCGGCTGGGAGTTCCGGCTCAGGCGGAATAGGTCAACGGCACCCGCGGCAAGTCGCCAAAACCATCTGTTGGACTCGCTTGAGACGCGCCTTCAGCGTTGCTCGAGCACTTCGCTGCCCGCGCGCGTGCTGAGCGCTTGGTAGAGCTGAAAATCGATCGATTCGGCGATCACGTGGACCGAACCGTCGCAGTAGAGGAAGTTCGCGTAGCCGACGTGCGGCGCGGACACGTCGCGATCGTCCGACGCCGGATCGTTCGGCGGGTGGCCAGTTTGAAACAACACCATGTGGCCGTGGTCGTCGCCGGGGTCCTCGATTTCGCGCACCGCGCCGGCCCAGGTCGTTTCGTAGGTGAAATGATTGCCGTGCGCCGCCCCGTTGCGGAACGGTCCATTTTCGCGTTCGCCCACCGCCAGGGTGTGTGAGCTGCCGTCCAAGAGATCGGCAAATCGCGTGGAGCTGTTGCGGCTGAACGCGCCGTCGCGTTTTTCCTGCGTCTCGTCCAGGTCGGGCGGGCCGAACGAGGCGACATAGCTGGCCATCGCGTAGCGCTCGTCGCCCATCTTGATCTGGCCGTAGTCCGACACGCGATCGAGCGGACAGAGGAAAATCTCGACGCGCCGTTCGCGCACCTCGCGATTCGCGTCGTCCCAGAGCGGCTTGTCCCAGTGGAATTCGCCGTGGACGGCCGCCTGTTCGAGATAGGGCAAGCACAAGGCTCCCCAGCCAAAGCCCGCGGCGTTGCCGCGCTCGTCCGGGCGGTACAAATAGCCGGGCGGGAACGAACCTTGGGCCTGGTGATAATGGTGCAGCGCGAGCCCGAGCTGCTTGAGGTGATCGGTGCACGTCATGCGCGACGCGGCCGAGCGCGCGGATTGCACGGCCGGCAGCAGCAGCGCGATCAACACGCCGATCACGGCGATCACCACGAGGACCTCGATCAACGTCAACGCGCCGCGCTGTGCGAGACAACGCCGTGAAGTGGCTGGCATGCGAATTCTCGATGGTGCTGGGTGCGATCTGCCCGCCGGCAGCCCCGGTGTCGGGCAGGCGCGCGGCGGTGCTCCATTATTGACGACGCGAACCGCGGGGTCGATACTCGCGACGGGCCGCCGCCGCGGACGGCGTGCAAATTCCTGCAAGTCCGCCGGGCGCCTGCTAGAATCCGACTGCGTTTTACTCGCTTCGTGATCGTCGGTTTTCCGCTTGCGCGCGTGTCCAACTCCGAGCAATACGTTCTGGCCTTCGATCTGGGAAGCGGCGGGCCAAAAGTGGCGCTCGTCTCGACCGCCGGCGAAGTCGTGGCGCATGCCAAGCGCCGGGTCGAAACCTATCTGCTGCCCGCCGGCGGTGCCGAGCAGGACCCCGAGGAGTGGTGGCAGTCGATTGTTGGCGCCGCGCGCGAAGTGCTGGCGCTGCGCCTGGTGCCGGTCGAGCAGATCGTGGCCATCTGTGGTACGGCACAATGGGCGGTGACGGTGCCCATCGATCGCGAGGGCCGCGTGCTGCACCGCGCCGTGCACTGGCTCGACAGCCGCGGCGCGCCCTATTCGCGCCAGGTGACCGACGGCTGGCCCAAGATCTCCGGCTACGGTCTGGCGCGCCTGCTCGGCTGGCTGCGCTACACGGGCGGTGCGCCGACGCACTCGGGCGCAGACGCCTTGGCCCATATCCTGTATCTGAAGCACGGCTGCCCCGACGTGTGGGCCGCGACCGACAAGCTGCTCGAACCGGTCGACTACATCAACCTGCGATTGACCGGCCGCGCGGTCGCTTCGCGCGGTACGGTGTTTCCCTATTTCCTGACCGACAACCGCCGCAACCTGGAAATCGACTACGCGCCGCGGCTGCTCGAGTGGACGGGCATCGAGCGCGCCAAACTGCCCGATCTGCAGCCGGTCGATGCGGTGCTCGGACCGATTCTGCCGGCGGTCGCCGAGGAACTGGGGCTCGGCCGGCACGTGCAAGTCGTGGCCGGCTCGTGCGACAGCCAGGTCGCCATCCTGGGCTCCGGCGCCGTGGCCGACTTCGAGCCGCACCTGTGCATCGGCACCTCGTCGTGGCTCACCTGTCACGTGCCGTTCAAGAAGACCGATTTGTTCCGCTACCTGGCGACGATGCCCTCGGCAGTGCCGGGCAAGAACATGGTCGTGGCCGAGCTGGGGGCCTCGGGCAAGTGTCTCGAAGCGGTCGCCGAGCGCTGGTTCTTGGCGCACCATCCGCCCGGCAGTGACGAGGCCTATGCCGAGCTGGTGCGCCTGGCCGAGTCCGCGCCGCCCGGGTGCGACGGCATGATCTTCTTGCCCTGGCTCAACGGGGCGGGCCCACCGACGGGCGATGCGCATGCCCGCGGAGGTTTCTTCAACCAGTCGCTGCACGCCGGTCGCGGCCATGCCTGTCGGGCAGTGCTCGAGGGCGTCGCCGGCAATCTCCGCTGGCTGCTCGATAACGTCGAGACGTTCCTGGGCCGCAAGATCGAGCGGTTGCATTTCATCGGCGGCGGCGCCCGGCTCGAGTTGTGGTGCCAGATCTTGGCCGACGTGCTCGATCGGCCCATCGCCCAGGTGGCCGAGCCCCACCTGGCCATCGTCCGCGGGGCGGCGTTGGCCGCCTGGCTGGCCCTGGGGCGCCTCCAGCTCGAGGAAATTCCGGCCAAGGTCCGGGTCGAAATGACCTTTACCCCTCGACCCGAGCATCGGGCCGCCTACGATCAGATGTTCCGCACCCTGGTCGATTGCTTCCAAACGAACAAACGCCTGTTCGCCCGGCTGAACAGCCGCGGCTGAGCCGCTGACCGGTTTCGCAAATCTTTCAGGAACATCCTGCCATGGCCTTCGATCTGTCTGCTGGATTCGACCTGCTCGCTCCAATCGATCGGATGATGCACCCCTACCGTGAAGAATTCCCGGCGCGGGCAGCGCTGCCGGCCGAGGGCCAGTCGCGCGAGGCGATCCTGGCCTTGCTCGAAACGCTGCGGCAGCGCGAAGAGTCCCGCTGGAAGGACGGCTTCGCGTCGGGCTCGGTGTACCACGGCGATGCGGCCCACTACGAGTTTCTCAATCGCGTCTATGCCCTGCATTCGCAGGTCAATCAGTTGCACTCCGATCTGTGGCCCAGCGCCGCCAAGTTCGAAGCCGAGATCGTCGCCATGACGGCCAACCTGCTCGGCGCGGCCGCCGCGGGTGCCGAGGTCGGTACCGAGCAGGGCATCTGCGGCTCGGTCAGCTCGGGCGGCTCGGAAAGCATTCTGCTGGCCATGAAGACCTGCCGCGATTGGGCCCGCGATAAGCGCGGCATCACCGCGCCGGAAATCATCGCGCCCGTTTCGGCGCATGCGGCGTTTCACAAGGCGTCGCAATATTTCAACATCGAGCTGAAGCTCGCGCCGCTCACGGCGGACTACCGCGCCGATCTCGATGCCACGCGCGCCGCGATCACGCCGAACACGATCGCCCTGATCGGTTCGGCCGTGAATTTTCCCTACGGCACGCTGGACCCGATCGCCGAGCTCGGCGAGCTGGCCCAGCAGCACAACCTGCTGTTGCATGTCGATAGCTGCCTGGGCGGCTACTTCTTGCCGTTCGTCGAAAAGCTGGGACGCGAAGTGCCGCTGTTCGATTTCCGCGTGCCCGGCGTGACGAGCATGTCGTGCGACACGCACAAATACGGCTATGCGCCCAAGGGCTCGTCGGTCGTCTTGTACCGCGGGCAGGAACTGCGCCGGTATCAATACTTCACGATGTCCGACTGGCCGGGCGGGTTGTACTACTCGCCGACCTTTTCCGGCAGCCGGCCGGGCGGATTGAGCGCGGCGTGTTGGGCGGCCTTGATGACCATGGGCGAAAGCGGCTATCTCGAGGCGACCCGGCAGATCCTCGCCGCGGTCGACCAGGTGAAGCAGGGGGTCGAGTCGATTCCCGAATTGCGGCTGATGGGCCGCACCTGGGGCGTGTTTGCCTTCACGTCGGACGAGCTCGACATGTACCAGGTGCTCGACCAGATGACCGCGCGCCACTGGTCGCTCACCGGGTTGCAGCACCCGGCCGGCATCCACGTCAGTCCCACGCTGCGGACCGCGCAGCCCGGCGTCGCCGAGCGGTTCGTGCGCGACCTGCGCGAGTCGGTCGAGGCGGTGAAGGCCAATCCGAATTCGATGGAAGGGATGGCCCCCATCTACGGCATGGCCGCCTCGATTCCCGATCGCACATTTGTCCACGACATGCTCAAACAGGTCATGGACGTCTACTACCGGCTTTAACCGGCAGAGGCACGCTGCTACCCGCCGGCCGGCACTGCTGCGCACCGGCGCCCGGCTCTAGGCCTCGAGCGGCGTAAAGTCGCTCTTCTTGGCACCGCAGATCGGGCAGACCCAATCGTCGGGAATCGCTTCGAACGGGGTCCCCGGGGCGATCCCCCCGTCGACGTCCCCTTCGGCGGGGTCATAGACGAATCCACAGGCCTCGCAAACCCATTTCTGCATAGAACTTCCGGCGTTCACAGTCGCAACTCCTTAGGGCTAATTGGACATAGTGTCTAGTCTGCTGGTATAAGTGGGCGTAGCCGGGCTGCTGATCCGTACCTTGTTTAGTCCTTTGTTCGACGGAAAAACCCCGATGAGCACTGTCGAAGACGTTGCCCTGGCCGAGATCGATCTCGCCGACTTGTCGCTTTGGGCCGGCGGGCCTCCTTATGCCGTGTTTGCCCGCTTGCGTCAGGAAACGCCCGTTCATTGGAGCGCCCTGGCGAACCGACCCAACGAAGCCGGCTTCTGGTCGATCACCCGGGCCGCCGACATCAAGGCGATCAGCCTGGACTGGCAGACGTTTTCCTCCGAGCGCGGCGGCGTGCTGATGTTGGACGATATCGGCATTCCTGTGGAAGTACAGCGGCAACAGATGATCTCGATGGACCCGCCGCGCCACGACCGGGTCAAGGCGCTGTTCCAAAAGGCGTTTACACCCAAGCGGATTGCCGAGCAAGAACCGCTGATCCGCGACGCCACGCGCGCGGCGCTGGGCCGAATCGCCCCGCGCGGCCATGGCGACCTGGTGCGCG
>JAIBBZ010000071.1 GCA_019694435.1 Pirellulales bacterium | reverse complement strand
CTGCCGATCACCGCGGTGGTCGATCCGGGCGCGGCGCCCGACGTCGATCGCGAGGCGGTGCTGGCCGGCAAGGCCGTGTTTCCGGGCGAGGGAGTGGCGATCCACTCCGGCGCCTACGATGGGCTGCCCACCGCCGAATTCAAAAGCCGCATCACGGCCGACCTGGCCCAGCGCGGACAGGGGCGCGAAGCGGTCAACTACAAGCTGCGCGACTGGCTGTTCAGCCGGCAGCATTTTTGGGGCGAGCCGTTCCCCGTGCTGCACGAGCTGGACGCCGAAGGCAACCTGACGGGCCTGACCCGCACGGTGCCGGCCAGCGAGCTGCCGGTGAACCTGCCGGAGCTCAAGGAGTTCAGCTCGCACGGCAGCCCCGAGCCGCCGCTCGACCAGGCGCCGGCCGACTGGCTGTATCCGGTGATTGACGGGGTGCGCTACAAGCGCGAAACGAACACGATGCCGCAGTGGGCCGGCTCGTGCTGGTATTACTTGCGGTTTCTCGACCCGCGCAACGAGCAGGCGCTGGTTGACCCGGCCGTGGAAAAGGCCTGGATGCCGGTCGACGTGTACATTGGCGGCGCCGAACATGCCGTGCTGCACCTGCTGTATGCCCGATTCTGGCACAAGGTGCTGTTCGACCGCGGCTTTGTCAGCACGGTCGAGCCGTTCCAAAAGCTGGTCAACCAGGGAATGATCCTGGGCGAGATCGAGCTGACTGGCTACCAGCGCGGCGACGGCAGCACGGTGAGCGCCGCGGAGGTGACCGAAAACGAGCAAGGCCAGCACGTCGTCAAAAAAACTGGCGAGGCGCTGACGGCGACCCGCGTGATGCCCGAGCATTCCGAAAAATCGGGCGAGAGCTTCGTGGTCAAAGGCCAGCCGCAAATTCGGCTGGAAAGCCGGGCGCACAAGATGTCGAAGAGCCGGGGGAACGTGGTGAACCCCGACCACGTGGTGCGCGAGTACGGGGCCGACGCCCTGCGGCTGTACGAGATGTTCATGGGGCCGCTGGAAGCCACGAAGCCCTGGAGCATGGAAGGGGTGAACGGCGTGCGCGGCTTTCTCGATCGTGCCTGGCGGCTGATCGTGAACGATCGGGCGGAAGCGATCGAGCTCAACGCCTCGGTGCAAGACGTGCCTCCCAGCGACGAGCAGAACCGCGTGCTGCACAAGACGATTCAGGGCGTGACGCAAGACCTGGAACGCATGGCCTTCAACACGTCGATCGCCAAGCTGATGGAGTTCGTCAACTACTTCTTCAAGTGCGACGTGCGGCCGCGGCAGGCGATGGAGCAGTTCGTGCTGCTGCTGGCGCCGCTGGCTCCGCACGTGGCCGAAGAGCTGTGGCAAATTCTGGGTCATACGAAGTCGCTGGCCTACGAGCCGTGGCCGGTGTTCGACCCCAACGCCGTGCGCGAAGACAGCGTCGAGATTCCCGTGCAGATCAAAGGCAAGCTGCGGGCGCGGATCACCGTGCCGGTGGGGGCCTCGGCAGCCGAGTGCGAGGCGGCCGCGCGGGCCGACGACCGCATCGCCGAGCTGCTGGCCGGCCAAACCGTGCTGAAGGTGGTGGTGGTGCCCGGCCGGATGGTCAATTTCGTGACGAAGTAGCAAAGTCCCAGGCAAGCGTTCGCAATTCGAGATCGTTGACACGCCCGCAAGGAGTTGGCATGCGCAAGTGCATTACGCTGGTGCTCGGTGGCGGCCGCGGCACCCGGCTTTATCCGCTGACGAAGTATCGTTCGAAGCCGGCGGTGCCGCTGGCCGGCAAGTATCGCCTGATCGATATTCCGCTGTCGAACTGCATCAACAGCGGGCTCAACCGCATTTACGTGCTCACGCAGTTCAACTCGGTGAGCCTGCACCGGCACATTCGCCGGGCTTATAACTTCGACCAGTTCAACGCCGGGTTCGTCGAGATTCTGGCGGCGCAGCAAACGCTGGACGCTTCGAACTGGTATCAGGGCACGGCCGACGCCGTGCGGCAAAACCTCCGCTATATCGACCAGGCCGACTGCGAGCACGTGTTCATCCTCTCGGGCGACCAGCTCTACCGCATGAACTTTGCCCAGATGATGGCCACGCACGTCGAGTCGAAAGCCGACGTGACGATTGCCGCCATGCCGGTCGACCGGCAGACCGCCCGCAGCATGGGGCTGATGCGCGTGGACGACTCGGGCCGCGTGGCGGGCTTTTTGGAAAAGCCGCAGACGGACAAGGAGATCGACATCGTGCGGATGGAGCCCGCCTGGATCGACCGCCACGGCATCGACAGCAAGGGGCGCGACTGCCTGGCCAGCATGGGCATTTACTTGTTCAACCGCGAAACGCTGGTCAAGTTGCTCACGAAGACCGACTATCACGACTTTGGCCGCGAGATCTTTCCGGCCGCCACGCGAACGCACCGCGTGCAGGTGCACCTGTTCGACGGTTACTGGGAAGACATCGGCACGATCCGCTCGTTCTACGAGGCCAACCTGGCCTTAGCGGCGACGCAGCGGCCGTTCGAGCTGGCCTCGGCCTCGGCGCCGATTTACACGCGGTCGCGTTTTCTGCCCCCTTCGCGCTTCGACGGCGCGAAAATCAGTGGCAGCCTGATCGCCGACGGCTGCTCGATCGAGGCGGGCGCCGTCATCGAGAACAGCGTGATTGGCCTACGCTGCCGCATCGACCGCGACGTGACGATTCGCAACTCGATTGTGATGGGCAGCGACGACTATGAAACTGCGGAAGAAGCCGCCAAAGCCACGGTTGGCGGAGTGCCCCCGGTGGGCATTGGCGCGGGCACGGTCGTCGAGGGGGCCATCATCGACAAGAATTGCCGCATCGGCCGCAACGTGCGAGTGGTCAACGACACGGGGGTCGACACGAGCGAGGAAACCCCCGAGGCCGTGATCCGCGACCGCATCATTTGCGTGCAAAAGGGTGCGATCCTGCCCGACAACTGGCGGATGTAGCGCCAGCGGGGCAGGGCAGGCCGTGGGCGACTCGCGCCCGGTTGACTTTTCGGCTACGACTAGTCGACCACTTGCGAGGCGTAGTAGTCGGCCGCTTCGCTGGCCGGCAGATCGATGGCGTCGCGCAGATCGATTTCGTGACCCGTGCCTTTCTCGGCCAGATACCTGGCCAGAAAGTCCATGGTCTCGTCGATCATGTCGGCTTGCAGCACGAGCAGTTCGCCGGCCCGCACGTCGCGCAGGGCGGTTTCGATGGCCTTGATGTTGCCTTTGAAGTTCTGCACCTGGCCGACGCGGGCGCCGGCGGCGAGCCCTTCGCGGAACAGCCGCATGATTTCGCCTTCCTCGCGGCCGCGGAGGTAATGATCTTCGTACAAGATCACGCGGTCGAACGCTTCGCCGAGCAATTGGCCCTGGCGAACCATGTCGCAATCGCGGCGGTCTCCGGCAGCCGAGTAGACGACCGTGCGGCGCGATTGCGGGAACTGCTCGATGGCTTCGATCAGTGCCGACAGGGCCGAAACGTTGTGGCCGTAATCGACAATGACCGTGGCGCCGGCGATTTCCAGCAGATTGAAGCGGCCGGGCACTTTGTGTTTGTCGGCGGCGAACGATTCGAGGCCGGCGCGAATCGCGTCGCGCGGCACGCCCAGGGCCCAGGCCGCGGCGGCCGAGGCCAGCGTGTTTTCGACCTGGAAGCTGATGCGGCCGCCATGCGCTAGCGGCACGTTTTCGAGGGCCACGAGCGGAATCTCGACTTCGCCTTCGGCCAGAATGACCATGCCGTGGCGCACGAAGATGGCCCGCCCGCCCTCTTGGCGATGGGCGAGGATCGTCGGCTCCTCGCCGTCGAGCGCGAAGAAGATCACGCTGGCCCGGGCATAGCGGGCCATGTCGGCCACGAGCGGATCGGTGGCTTTGAGCACCACGGCGCCGTCGGCACTCGTGGCCTCGACGATCGTCCGCTTGACGGCCGCCAGCTTGTCGAGCGTTTCGATATCGGAGAGGCCCAGGTGGTCGCCTTCGCCAATGTTGGTGACGACCGACACGTCGCAGCGGTCGAAGCCCAAGCCTGCCCGCAGGATGCCACCCCGGGCGGTTTCGAGCACGGCGGCGTCGACGGTTGGGTTCATCAGCACGGCCTGGGCGCTCATGGGGCCGCTGCAGTCGCCGGCTTCGATTCGCCGGTCGTTGATGAAGATGCCATCGGTGCAGGTCATACCCACCTTGCGGCCGAGCGTGCGCAAGATGTGGGCGATGAACCGCGTGGTCGTGGTTTTGCCGTTCACGCCGGTGACGGCCACGATGGGAATGCGAGCCGATTGCCCTTCGGGGAACAGGTGATCGACGATCGCTTCGCCCACGGGGCGGGGCTGACCGGTCGACGGCTGCAAGTGCATCCGCAGTCCGGGGCCGGCGTTGACTTCGACGATTACGCCGCGCTGCTGTTCGAGGGGCAACGAGATGTCCGTCGCCACGATGTCGACCCCCGCGATATCGAGGCCGATCATTTGCGCGGCTTCGACGGCCCGGGCGGCCACTTCCGGATGGACCAGGTCGGTGACGTCGGTGGCGGTGCCGCCGGTGCTCAGGTTGGCGTTGCGGCGAATCAGCACGCGCTGGCCGGCTGGCGGCACCGAGTCGGGGGTAAAACCCTGCTCGGCCAACAGGGCCAAGGCGATCGTTTCGAGCTTGATTTTGGTGAGCACCGTGGCGTGGTCATCGCTGCGGCGCGGATCTTTGTTGACCTCGTCCACCAGGTGGCGAATCGTCGAGACACCATCGCCAACGACGTGAGCCGGCTCGCGGCGGGCGGCGGCGATCATCTTGTCGCCAATCACCAGAATGCGGTAATCGTCGCCGGGGGCGAACTGCTCGACCATGATGCTCGAGCCTTCCTCCTTGGCGGCGGCAAACGCGGCCATCACCTGCTCACGCGTCGTGAGGTTCGTAATCACGCCGCGGCCTTGATTGCCGTATTGCGGCTTAACGACCACGGGGACGCCAATCTCTTGCGCGGCTTCCCAGGCGTCTTCGGCATCGGTGACCGGGCGCCCCTTGGGCACGGGCACGCCCACCTGCGTCAGCAGGGTGCGGGTGAGTTCTTTATCCTGGGCGATCGACTCGGCAATGGCGCCGGTACGATCGGTCTCGGCCGTGCAAATGCGGTGCTGGCGAGCGCCATAGCCCAACTGGACCAGGCTGCCCGAGTTCATCCGCCGGGCGGGAATGCCCCGCTTTTCGGCGGCCCGCACGATCGAAGCCGTGCTGGGGCCGAGGCAAATGTCA
Source organism: Pirellulales bacterium (assembly GCA_019694435.1). Taxonomy (NCBI): domain Bacteria; kingdom Pseudomonadati; phylum Planctomycetota; class Planctomycetia; order Pirellulales; species Pirellulales bacterium. Next base: position 2,492 of record JAIBBZ010000071.1, on the reverse strand, counting down.
TGGGCTTCGAGCTCGAGCTGTTTGACCTGGGCCGCCACGTCGAACGGCTGGTCGTGCACGGCGGCCAGGCACAGGGCGCGGGCCGCCTCGAGGCACTTGCGGGCAAGCTCTTCTTCTTTGTATTGCACGACAACGCGGTAGACGCCCTCTTCCGAGGTCTCGCGGGCGCGGCCGAAGCCGACGGGCGTGCCGGCCAGCGTCTGCAATTCCAGGGCGACGTGTTCCAGGATGTGACCCAGGTAGGTTCCCCGGCGGAGCCGCTCGAAGAAACCGCCGCGCTGTCCGGTGCTGCAGCGATGTTCGACCAGGCTGGGAAGCCAGGCCATTAGCCGGGCATTGAATCCGGGAATTTGGTCCGAGGGACGGTCGCTGAACTCTTTGAGGTCGACCCAGGCTTCCAGCACCGGAAAATTGGCCCAAATGTTCGGACCGCGCAAGGCGAGCACCTTACGGAATTCCATAAAAGATCACGAGCTCCTGATGTGTATTTTCAAGCGATGTCCGCTCGATGCCGCCTAGTCGCGCACCCGCCGGCATCTGGGGCGGGCCCGGGGAGAGTCGTCGCCGCGAGGGGAGAGGCAGCGGCCAGCGAATCTCCGAATAGATCAGCTCATTGCTAGCAAATGGATCGGCCAACCGGCAATGACTGCTGGGCTTTAAATACCGGCCCTCGTTCCAGTTTCAAATAGGTGTCCGCTCGGAAAGTGATTTTCAACTGGCTACAGATAGCACCTGTCATGCCAGAGCCATTTTCAGCAGGGTTTGAATTATGAGGTATCCTTTTGCGGTGCTGGCAGGTGTCGCCCTACGGCGGCACTGGCCCTAGGCTTACTGCCAGTAATAATGCAATCGCAAGGCTTTAGGGAATGATTCGTGAGTTTTCGGTGAGCCTTGGCTGACGACAGGCGATGTTGTCGAAATGATGTCGCGTGTTGTCGATTTGATGGCGCTTTTGGCGGGGCGCCCAGGCTGAAAGCCGCCATTGTCGCACGGGTATGCGAATTGCGGTTTTTTCGTGAAGAATCTGGGAATCGGTCGGTCACTCCATAGAATCAACTCCATGAGCGTAGTCACCAAGGCAATCAAAGCGTCGACCACTCAGCGCCCCTCGAGCGAGGTGGCGGCCGAGGGGCAAATCCAACTCCAGCGCGATGCTTGGGGCCGTCTGGAACTGGTCGACGCGCGGGGCGCCCGGCACGTGCCGATCGAACCGGTGCGGAACTTTCCGCTGACCGATCCCGACCGTTGGGTCAGCCTGTGCACGGCCGACGGCCGCGAGCTGGCCGTAATCGATTTGGCCGCAACCGACCCGACGACGCGCAAGCTGCTGGACGAGGAACTCTCGCGGCGCGAGTTCGTGCCGGCGATCCAGCGGATCGTTTCGATGCCGGTCGATAGCGAGCCGACCGAGTGGCAGGTCGAAACGGATCGGGGGCCCACGTCGTTTCTGGTCAATAGCGCCGACGACGTGCGCCGCTTGGGCCCTCACCGAGCCCTGGTCGTCGACGCACGCGGCATTCGTTACACGATTGACGATGTGCGCCAACTCGACGGGTTGAGCCGCCGCGTGCTCGAACGCTACCTGTAGCCGCTGGCGGCCGCAGCTAGTGGCTCGATCGGTCGGCGCCCGCCTTCCCTGGGCCGCTGTCGCGTCTGGGCCGCTCGCCGACGGCTTCTTGCCCTTGCTGGCCGACGCTGCTTGCGACGGCAAGCAATCGTCACTCTAATACCGGACGTGCACGAGTCGTACGACGCGGCCGGCGTCCGCTTCAGGACGGGAGCGCCGCGATCGACGGGCCACGATCGGCAACCATGGTTGGCAAGCTGTCGGAAACCTGGCTCGAAGGAAAGCGAGTGGCCCTGGCGGGACGCTTCGCCTGCATGTCGCGCGCTGAAGCGGCAAGGCTCGTCGTGGCTCACGGGGCCACGATCGCTCGTAGCGTGACGCGGGGGCCGATGATCGTCGTCGTCGGTCGAGGCGGTTGGCCGTTGGCCAAGGACGGTCGCCCGACCCGCAAGCTTCGCAAAGCCCTGGCGCTTGCCGAGCAGGGGTGCGCGGTCGAGATCGTGGCCGAGGAAGAATTGCTCGCCCGGCTGCACTGTCCCAGCGGCCCGCTGAAGCGACACTCTACGCTGCGCGAACTGGCCGACTTGCTCGACGTGCCCCCCGAGCGGCTCGATCAGTGGCTGCGGGCCGGGCTGATCGCGCCGGTAACGACGGTCGATGGCATTCGCTACTTTGATTTTTGCCAGGTCGCGGGGGCGAAAAGCCTTTGCGAGCTTGTGCGTTCGGGCATTACGATCAGCCGGCTGCGCCACAGTGTCGAGCAGTTGCGGCGCTGGTTCGGCAACGTCGAGCATCCGCTGGCGCAATTGACCACGCTTTCGGCCGGGAACAAGCTGGCCGTACGGCTGCACGGAGGACAACTGGCCGAACCCACGGGACAACTGCTGATGGACTTTGCCAGTCCGCCCGACGAGCGTTATCCGGC
>JAIBBZ010000070.1 GCA_019694435.1 Pirellulales bacterium | reverse complement strand
GCCGCGGCGCGAAGTTCACCTTTGCCGACTATCGGCGGCTGTATGCCGATGCCCAAGCCGAACTCCTCGCGAAACGCGCCCTCGGCTCGACCGAGTATCCCGACTCGGTGATGACCACCTGGCAGATCACCACGCAACGGTTGACGGCCGAGGCCCGGGCCCTCCTGCGGCTGTGCAGCTACCTGGCGGCGACGCCGATTCCGCTGTCGCTGTTGATCGGCGGCGTCGAAACGATTCGCGCCGAGGCCGCAACTTTGGTGGGCAGCACCGCACCGCCGCCTGAGCATGCCGAGGCCTGGGTTCGCGCGCATGTCAACAAGTTGACGGCCTATTCGATGGCCCAGTCCGACGGCCGGGCCCTTTCGTTCCATCCGCTCGTGCAAACGGTCGAGCGACTACAGATCGAGTCGCCCGCAGCGGCCGGAAGCGCCGCGCAAGGCACGGCAACCGCGCCTTCCAGCCCCCCGCCCACGCTCCAACGGGCCCTGAACTGGATCAACGGCGCTTTCGCCGGCGAGCCGACCGACGTCCGCACCTGGCCGGTGCTCGACCCGCTGACGGCCCACGCCGAGACGATCGCCTGGCACGCCGACCGCGCCCAGATCGCCGCCCCCACCACGCGGCTGATGAATAACGTTGGATTGCTGCTGAAGGAAAAGACCCAGTTCGCCGCCGCCGAACGGCTCTATCGCCGCGCAATTGTGATCGACGAGGCGAGCTTTGGGAGCGATCATCCGATCTTCGCAATCCAACTCAACAACCTCGCCCAGTTGCTGCAGGCCACCAACCGCCTGGACGAAGCGGAGCCCTGGATGCGACGCGCTCTGGCAATCGACGAGGCGAGCTTTGGGCACGAACATCCCAGCGTGGCCAGGGATCTCAACAACCTCGCGCGGTTGCTCCTGGACACCAACCGCCTGGCCGAAGCGGAGCCCTTGATGCGACGCGCACTGGCAATCTTCGAGGCGAGCCTCGGGAGCGATCATCCGAACGTCGCAACACAAGTCAACAATCTCGCACAGTTGCTCAAGGCCACCAACCGCCTGGCCGAAGCCGAGCCCTTGATGCGACGCGCCTTGAAGATCGACGAGGCAAGCTTCGGGCCAATGCATCCCAGCGTGGCCATTCGCCTCAACAACCTCGCGCTGTTGCTCCAGGCCACCAACCGCCTAGCCGAAGCCGAGCCCTTGATGCGACGCGCACTGGAGATCTTCGAGGCGAGCCTCGGGAGCGATCACCCGAACGTCGCAAAACAAGTCAACAACCTCGCACAGTTGCTCAAGGCCACCAACCGCATGGCTGAAGCCGAGCCCTTGATGCGACGCGCGCTGGAGATCGACGAGGCGAGCTTCGGGAACGAACATCCTGACGTAGCCAGGGACCTCAACAACCTTGCGCTGTTGTTGCAGGACACCAACCGCATGGACGAAGCGGAGCCCTTGATGCGACGCGCTCTGGAAATCGACGAGGCGAGCTTCGGGCCAATGCACCCCGAAGTGGCCGGGGGTCTCAACAACCTCGCTCAGTTGCTCAAGGCTACCAACCGCCTGGACGAAGCGGAGCCCTTGATGCGACGCGCGCTGGCGATCGACGAGGCGAGCTTCGGGAACGAACATCCTGAAGTAGCCAGGGACCTCAACAACCTCGCGGGGTTGCTCCAGGCCAACAACCGCCTGGTCGAAGCGGAGCCCTTGATGCGACGTATGGTTGCGATCTTCCTCAAATTCACGCAAGCCACTGGGCACGAACATCCCCACTTGCGCACCGCGATCCACAACTATGGCTTGTTGCTTGAGCAAATGGGCCGCACGGAGGCCGAAATCCTTGCGGCGCTTGACGAACTTGGCCGGCCCTTTGGAATTCGGTTGGGCCCATAGGCCGCGCCAAGCTGCTGGCGGCCGCTGGGCGCGCGGCGATCGGCTGTTTCGATCACGGCTCCGTCTTTTTCGCCGCGGCCGCTAGCCGTTCGACATCCAGCTCCACGAACCGCGGGCGGTAGATATTCGCGTCGTTGATCATTGCGCCAAAGTCGTGCGAGTTGATGATGTAGCTGACCAACAGCGTGCCGTGCCGCGACAGGTGCGGGTGGGCCTTGGCCGCGTAGGTGAAATACTTGCGCTTCGGGTCGACGCCGGGCACCTGGTAAACGGCCAGCGCCGGGCCAAAGGGCCCCGTAGGCTCATCGGCCACACGGGCCATGATCCGCGTGCCGAACAGCGGCTCGCTCTGGACCAGGACCCAAGCGGTGCGGCCGGCCCATTCGACGCGATCGACCGAAAACTCGCTGACCACGCCCGAGGCCAACGAAGCGGCGCTAGTGGGTTCGCGCGACCAGCCGTTCGCCGTGCGGAATTCCCAGGTCGCGAACTTCTCGATCGCGTCGGCCGGCGCGCGGGCCAGCACGAGCTGCGTCTCGAACGGTCCGGCGTTGCGCGTGCCATAGACGTAGATCCACGGCGCCTGCGCGGCGTCGCCGGCCGCAACGTCGCGCGGGACCAGCACCAGCGCCGATCCCCAGGTGACCGGCGATTGCGGCGGCGATGCCTCGCGGCCCGCGTCGGGGACGACGTGCGGATTGTCGAACTGCGCGACGCGCCAGCGCTCCGGCGGCTCATTGGGGTTCTCAATCACGGCGACCGCACCGCCTACCGACGCGAACGTCCAGACGCCGGTGCCCTCGGTGCGGCCGATGTGCCAGAGGAACACGACCAGCCGTTTGCGCCCCTCGGGACCGGGCGCGAGGAGGCCGTCGGCCACCCAATACCAGGTCGGCGCGGAACTTACGCCTTGCCGGGGAAACCGCGCCTTGACGCGCTGGCGATCGGGCACGACCCAGGCCGTCGGATGCTGCTCGCTGTCGCTAGGGCCCCAGTGGAATTCGATCTGTGCCGGCGCAGGCGCGGCGCCCGCGGCCGGATTGGCGTGCAGGGCGAGCGCATTGTTCACCAGCCGTGCCCCGGGCGAGTGCCGGCCGTCGGCCACGTTGCCGACCCAACTGTCGGCGAACAGCCACAGGGTTCGCTCGCCCAGGTCGATCGCATAGTCGGCGTCGCCCCCGGTCCAGCCCGCGCTGCGCTGGAAAGCGCGGTCCCAATCGTCGCGCGGCAGGCAGAGGTCTTCGGCCGTGGCCGTCGCGGCGGTTACGGCGATCGCGCCGACGAAACCGAGCAGCGTACTCGCGGCGACACGCACCATGGCAGTTCTTCTCGCGAACGGTTCGGAGGCCGTCCGTTGAATGGTTCAACGGACGGCTACGCAGCCACGACGGGTTTGAGCACCCGGCAGCCGATCCGGCCGAGTGCCGTCACCAGCCGGTCGTAGGTCGCATCATCCGCATAGGTGCCGACGATCGCGCCGCCCGAGCCGGCAAACTTGGCCGTGGCGCCTGCGGCGCGGGCCACGTCGACCATCTCGGCCTGCGCGGGCGCCACGTTGATCGTCTGGCGGCGCAGGTCGAAGTTTTCGTTGATCAGCAAGTTGAGCCGGCCGACGTCGCGCTGCACAAGCGCCGCGCGCGCCGCGGCCGCCAACTGGGCCCAACGCTCAATCGCCGCCAATACGGCCGGCTCGCCTTGACGATAGCGCACGCGCAGCGGCGTGTGCACCGCCTCGGTCGGGCCGCTGGCCTCGGACTTATAAGCCACGTAGACCGCCGGCAGCAGCGCCGGGTCGAGCGGCTCGTAACGCCCGCAGGCAAAGCCGTGCAGGTCGCGCATCGCTTCGCGGGAAAAGTCCATGTAGACCATGCCCTCGTAGACCTGGATCACGCGGTCCTGCAGCCCCGCGGCGATGCCCAGCTCGTCGGTCTCGACCGCCAGGGCCAGCGACGGCTGCACCTCGAGCGGAATCGTCACCGCGTAGAACTCCATCAGTGCTCGCAGCGTGGCCACGATGATCGCGCTGGAGCCGCCGAAGCCGCATTGGCGCGGGATGTTGCTCTCGTAGCGGATCGAAAAAGTCCGTTCGTGCAGGGCCATGCCCTGGGACTGGCAATAGTCGCAGAACTTCTTGATGGTCGCTTTGACGAGCCGCACACCGCCGTAATAGCCGTGCAGCCGCACGTCTTCGACCAGCTCGGCGACCGAGCGAAACCGGCTCTGGTCCTCTTGGCTGGGGACGACTTCAATCTCGTCCCACTCGTAGAGCACCACCTGCGCCCGCAGATTGCGCACGATGATCGAGATCGTCTTGCCGTGATAGCCGTCGGACGGGTTGCCGACGAGCCCGGCCCGGGCAAATGCCTGCTTGCGGATCAGGAGCATGGTTCACTTGCCGCCCAACTTGGCCAGCAGCTCGGCGACGAATTCGCGCATGGCGGGGCCATATTGGGGATCCGTCAGGGCCGATTCGATAAAGGCGCGAAAGTACCGCTCGTAGTTGCCCACGTCGTGGCGGTGCTCGCCGGGCGCCAGTCGCACGCCGACGATCTTGCCCCCGCCACGGACCAGGGCCCGCAGCGCGTCGGTCAATTGAATCTCACCCCCCTTGCCCGGCTTGGTATCGGCCAGCAGCTCGAAAATCGCCGGGCTGAGCACGTAACGGCCCGCCACGGCCATCCGGCTGGGGGCATCGGCCACGGCCGGCTTTTCGACGATGTCCGCCAGCTCGAACACCGGCGCCACCGCGCCCCGGGGCTGGGCAATGCCGTAGTGGACCACCTCGTCGGGCTCGACCTCCTCGAAGGCGATCACCGCATCGGCCTTGCGCTCGGTGAATTCGCGGATCATGCGCGCCACGATGTTCGACCGGCCGTGCAGGCCGATCAGCGAATCGCCCAGGGCCACGACGAACGGCTGCGTGCCGACGATCGACCGGGCGCACAACACGGCATGCCCCAGACCCAATTGCCGGCGCTGCCGCGTGTAGAAGTGCTCCTGGTCGGTGCGCTCGGTCACCTCGGCCAGCAGGTCTTCCTTGCCGGTCAGCCGCAGGTGGTTGGTCAGCTCGTCGTCGACGTCGAAATGGTTCTCGATCGCCGTCTTGCCGGGACCGGTGATGAAGACCAGTTTGTGCACGCCGGCATCGGCCAATTCCTCGGCCACGTACTGCACGACCGGCTTGCGGCCGACGGGCAGCATCTCCTTCGGCTGGCTCTTGGTGAGCGGCAACAACCGCGTGCCCCGGCCGGCGACCGGCACGACGGCAATATCAATCGGCATCGACAATTCCCCTCGACGGGCACGAACGACAGGCGCCCCTGTGGCAGCCCAAGTTTAGCGGGCAAGCATTCGCTGAGCGCTAGTTTACACCGACTGCCCCGCGCCCGCTGCGGCGGCCGCCGACGCTTGCGCCGCGCTCCCACCGGCCGAGCGTGCTGCAGCCCCTTTCCTCGGCTCCTTTTTTCTCGCAGCGAGAGCTGTCGAGTCGGGACGGTCGGCGGCGTCGTGGGGCCCACCGGCCACGCTGCGACCGAGGGCGACTACTGCTTTCTGCCACAGAAGCGACAGTAAACCGAATCTTCGTCGATCGGCTTGCCGCACTCCTTACAGTGCACGAAGTCGTCGATGTCGACGATCTCTTTACCTCCGATGCGGTCCTCCGGTCGAGCCGCCGCGTTGTAAAACGAAACGACGATTCCGCCGATTGCCACGCAACAGAAGACCACCCCGAACATTGCAAAGAGCGGTCCGCCTGTCGTGGCCGCGAAACCGGACCAGGCGATTCCCACGACCAGGGCAATGCTCCCGCCGATACAGCCGGCGATCGATGTAGAGGCTGAATCCGTGATACGTCTGCGCAACGGAAAGCCCCCGTGTTTGCCTACCTGTTGGTCGACGGTTCGTCGTTGCGGACGTCGCGCTGCCAGCTGACGAGTGCCAGTGGGCATTCGTACTATAAAGGCAAAGAAACCGCGGCAAAAACCTGTTCCAAATCAAGCGGCCCGTTCGAAGCGAGGGCCAGAGATTGAAGCACCCTCGACGGAGGCGTTGGGGTACCGGAGTCTCACGGAGAGCCGCGCTGCCGGCCCGGTGGTTTGACGCCGAGCATGCTGCGCAAGGGCGTTTCCGGGCCAGGTCGGTCGGGAACCCGGTGAAGACTGCGGCGTTCTGACCTCGCCGCTGACGGGGCCTCGCGAGTAAGATAGGTCGTCCCGCGCCGCGAAGTGCGATTCCGGGCTTTTTTTATTGCCTGATGGCACCTTGGCAGGCTGGCGGCGCGTCGATTGCCAGGCGGCACCGGGGGAGGCCCGCGGAACACATATGCTCCCAGGCCAGCGGCTTCGCCCGCCCCGTCGCCCGGAACGACAGTTTCCCTCTTCCCTCCCGAACTACAACTCGGTGCCGCATCGTATGGCCGTCCTGGTTCAAATTCGCAATGCCTCGAAGAGTTACGGCGATCAGGTGTTGCTCGACAATGCCGAAGCGGTGCTTACCGACGACGCCAAAGTGGGCTTCATCGGCCGGAACGGCGCGGGCAAAAGCACGCTGCTGCGGATCCTCCTCGGCGAGGAGGAACTCGACCGGGGCGAGATCATCCTGCATCCCAAGCTGCGCTTGGGATATCTTCGCCAGCACGATCCGTTTCTGCCCCGCGAGTCGGCCTGGGATTTTCTCATGCGCGACAGCGGCCAACCCGACTGGAAATGCGGCGAGGTTGCCGGCCAGTTCGAGCTCAAGGGAGCCTACCTCGAGGGGCCGGTCGCACAACTTTCGGGCGGATGGCAGACGCGCGTCAAACTGGCCGCACTGCTGCTCCACGAGCCGAACCTCCTGCTGCTGGACGAGCCGACGAACTTTCTCGACCTGCGCACCCAGATCTTGCTCGAACACTTCCTCCGCGGCTTCAAAGAGGCCTGCCTGGTCGTGTCGCACGACCGGACCTTTCTCAACTCGGTTTGCGGCCAGACACTGAACCTGGCCCGGGGCAAACTCACGGTGTACCCGGGCAAGGTCGACGCCTTTCTCGAATTCGAGCGCGAGCGGCGCGAGCACGACGAGCGCGTCAACGCCACGGTCCTCGCGAAGCGCAAGCGGATCGAGGAGTTTGTCGCCAAGAACAAGGCTCGCGCCAGCACGGCCACCCGGGCCAAGTCGAAAAGCAAGCAGTTGGAGCGTTTGGAGCTGATCGAGATCGCCGGCGACGAGCCCACCGCAACGATCCGCGCGCCGCAGGTCGAACCCCGCAAGGGCACCGTGCTGCGCTGCAAGGGGCTGTCGATCGGATACCCCGATCACACCGTGGCCCAGGGCATCGACCTGGAACTCGAGCATGGTTCCCGGGCCGCCATCGTTGGCGACAACGGCCAAGGCAAGACGACGTTTTTGCGCTCCGTCGTCTCGTCGCTCGAACCGCTGGCCGGCGAGGTGAGCTGGGGCTATGGCACGCAGCTGGGCATCTATGCCCAGCACGTCTACACCAGCCTGCCCGAGCGGCAAACGGTGCTCGACTACCTCGAGTATCAAGCCGCGCCCGGCACCAAGGCGCAGCGGATCCTCGATTTGGCGGGGGCGATGCTGTTTCGCGGCGACCAGGTGAAAAAACGGATCGAGGTCCTTTCCGGGGGCGAGCGGGCGCGGCTCTGCATGGCCGGCCTGCTCCTGGGCCAATACAACGTGCTGGTCCTCGACGAACCGGGCAACCATTTAGACGTCGACACGATCGAAGCGCTGGCGGAAGCGCTCGTGGAATATCAAGGCACGGTCGTCTTCACGAGCCACGACCGTCATTTCATGAAGCGCGTGGCGACCTGCATCGTCGAGGTCCGCGACCAGCGGGTGGTGAACTACCGGGGCGACTACGAAGCCTACCTGTACATGGTCAACCGGGAGATCGAGGAGGCCGAGCGCGAGGCGGCCAGCCCAACCAGGCGGCCGGCCGCGGGTGGGCGCGTGCCGAACATCGCAGCCCG
>JAIBBZ010000069.1 GCA_019694435.1 Pirellulales bacterium | reverse complement strand
CTCGACCAGCCGGCCTTGACGACCGACGTGATCGTGGGCTTTCCTGGCGAGAGCGAGGCGGATTTTCAAGCCACTTGCACGGCCCTCGAGGCGATCGGCTGTTCACGCACTAACATCTTTCCTTACAGCCGGCGCCGCGGCACGCCCGCGGCCGAGTTTGTCGACCAGGTGCCGGCCGAAGTGAAGGCCGAACGCGTCGAACGGCTGCAACAGCTCGACGAGCGCTTGCGCCAGCGATACCTGGAGCAACTCGCAGGCCGCCGCTTGCGTGTCTTGATCGAGGGTCTGGACGACACCGACGATCGCAGGGGGCTGGGCACGGCCTGCCGTTATGTGCCCGTCGCGGTGACCGCAGCATGCGGGGCCGACCTGGCAGCCGCCCGGCGACCCGGCTATCGCGGTCAACTCGTCGACGTCCTTGCCGGCCCGGTTCGCGGCGGGCAATTGCTGGCATTGCCGCTGGACGAAAGCCCGGCAAATCGCCGCGTCGCGCATCGCTAGCAGCACAGCCGCCAGCTTGCGGCGCGATGCCGACGCAAGCATCGCGCAATCCGCTCTGGTCGGCCCGCAGGGCGTCTGGTAAGGTCCGCCCCGCTTTTCCCAAGATGGCCGAGGTTCCTTGGCCGGCCCTGTGTCAGGGCGAAAGCGCCGGCGCAGCGAATCCCCGCTGGGCCGACGGTTTGTCACTCGATCATTTCCCCTGCGACTGCGCCTGTCCGGAGACCATGCCGATGCGCCGCTGCTGGTTTCGTGCGTGGATGCTGCTGACACTGACGCTGACGGTCGCCCCCGCGGCTGCCGAGCCGGTTTGGCAGCGAATCAGCGTGTTCAAGCGGATCGAGTCGAGTCCCGACCAGGATTACGCGATCACCGAAGACAACGGCCCCTGGATGATCATGGCCGTGACCTTTCTGGGCGACCACGCCGAGCGCGACGCGCATGAGCTGGTGATGGAACTGCGGTCGCGCTACAAGCTGCCTGCCTACACCCACGCGATGGATTTCGATTTCTCGAAGCCCATCGTCGGCCGCGCGCTCGAGGCCGACGGCAGCGTGGCCAAGATGCACTACCAGCGCGGCAACAAGTACAAGGAAATCGCCGTGCTCGTGGGTGACTACTCGACGGTCGACGATCCGCAGGCCCAGAAAGTCTTGCAGAAGCTCAAGCTAGCCCAGCCCGAGTGCCTGCAGCCGCAGGACGGCAAACCGACGAGCCGCCCGCTGGCCGGCCTGCGCGCCATGCAGCGCGAAGCGCACCAGCTCATCGGTAACGAGCAGAAGGACTACGGACCGATGGGCCACGCGTTCGTGACGACGAACCCCCTGCTGCCGCGCGAGTACTTTCGCCCGTCGGGACTGGACCCGCTCGTCGTCAAGATGAACCAAAACGTCGAGCACAGCCTGTTGGATTGCCCGAAGAAGTACTCCGTGCGCGTGGCCACCTTCATGGGACGCTCGGTGATCCTGGAGAAGAACACCCAGCACTTGCTCGACGACAACGATGAGGCCGAGAGCAAGCTGGCCGAGGCCGCGATGAAGGCGCACAAGCTCACCGTGGCACTGCGTGCCAAGGGCTACGAGGCCTATGAATTCCACGATCGCTACCTGAGTCTCGTCACCGTCGGCAGCTTCGACGCGGTTGGCACGCCGCGTGCCGACGGTAAGATTGAGATCAACCCGCAAATCCATCGGCTGATGGAGACCTTCGGGGCCAAGAAGAGCGCCACGGCCGGGAGCACTGCCCCCGTAGGCAAGGCCAAGAGCCTGGGCGGCATCGCGTTCGACGTTCAGCCGTTGCCGGTCGAGGTGCCGCGCGAATCGGTCAGCGGTTCTTTCACGCGGGCGAGCTTGTTCGATTGACGGAAAGCACACGAGTGACGCGGCCGCTGTTGGTGCTGGGCACTACGAATCTCAAAAAAGGGCAGGAACTCGCCGAGCTGCTGGCCCCCGCGGGAATTGCGGTGGCTACGCTGAGCGACTTTCCGCCGGTCCTCGATGTCGTCGAAGACGGCGACTCGTTTGCCGCCAACGCGGCGCTCAAAGCCCAAGCCCAGGCCAGGCGTCTCCAGCGGTGGGTGCTGGCCGAAGACAGCGGGCTCTGCGTTGCCGCGCTCGAAGGGGCCCCGGGCGTTTATTCGGCGCGGTTTGCCGGTGCCAACGCCACGGACGAAGCCAACAACCGGCTGCTGCTCGATCAGCTGGCCGGGGTGCCGACCGAGCGCCGTGGGGCCTGGTACGTGTGCCACGCAACCTTGGCAGCGCCCGATGGTACGATTCGCGCCGAGGCCGAAGAAACCTGTCGCGGACGCATTCGCACCGAGCCGGTCGGCCAAGCGGGGTTCGGGTATGACCCCTTGTTCGAGATCGTCGAATACCACCGCACGGTCGGCGAGCTTGGTGCAACCGTCAAATCGTGCCTGAGCCACCGCTCCCGGGCGCTGAAGTCCATCTTGCCGGCGATCTGTCGCGAGTTGGCCGCAACTTGAGATTGCCGTGCGACGGTCATGCCGCCCTGGCTCGCGCGGCGGTTTTCGTGCGGCGTCGCCAACACGCGGCGGGCGAAAAAAAGCAGCCCAAGGCAAATAACCTTGGGCTGCTCGAGAATGACGCGGCTGCCCCGCGAATGATCATTGCAAGGAATCTACCGGTTCTGCCGCGGACCGACAAGCTGGTTTTCTGCTCGTTGCGACAGTTTCGTCACTTCACAACCCGGCGATTCCCACCCAAGGGGTGGCATCCAAACGGGGCCGTTGATGCCCTGAGTCGCCGCGTTGACGCCTCGCGACCCGTGACGTAGATAAACTTCGACACCGGAAGTCGTTGGTACGCCTCCCCAAGAACGCGGTACAGCATCGGCCGATCTCTACGATTCGCCGCCGCTGCGCCACGGCGACTGCTGCCCCCACTCCCTCGGGGCACGACAGCCGGCCCAGGCCATCTGTGCAGCCCTGCGGCTGCCGCGGAGTTGCGCTGGCGCTGGCCGAGACATTCATCCGCTTGGGGAATTGCTTGCCATGAAGACCGGCTCGCTGCTGTTGGTAGACGACGATCAACACATTCTCAACTCGATGGCCGACTGGCTGCGCGAGCAGGGCCACCGAGTCGACACGGCGCGCACCTATGCCGAGTGCCTCGCGGCCTTGGCCAAGCGTCCCTATCAGCTCGTCTTGGCCGATATCCATCTGCCGGATCGCGACGGCTTCGAAATCCTGGCCCATTGCTGCGAGCATCATCCCGACACGGCCGTCATCATCATCACCGGCTACGGCACGATCGAAACGGCGATGGAAGCGATGCGCCGCGGCGCCTTCGACTTCTTGACCAAACCGCTCATCGACCAGGAACTGGAACTGGCGATCGAACGGGCCCTGGGTCAGCGCGAGATGATCGCCGAAAACAAGAACCTCAAGGCCCAGCTCGACATCCGCTTCGGCCTCGAAAGCATCGTCGGTCAAGACCATCGCATGAAGAAGGTCTTCGACATGATCGACTGCGTGGCCGATACGCGGGCGACGATGTTGATCACCGGCGAAAGCGGGACCGGCAAGTCACTCATTGCTCGTGCCATCCATCGCCGCAGCCCGCGCCGCGACAAGCCGTTCGTCGAAGTGGCCTGCGGCGCGCTGCCCGAGACATTGCTGGAAAGCGAATTGTTCGGCCACGTGGCCGGCGCCTTCACCGGGGCGACGACCGAGAAGGTCGGTAAATTCCTCCAGGCCGACGGCGGCACGATCTTTCTCGACGAAATTGGCACCGCGTCGCCGGGCATGCAGGTCAAGCTGCTTCGCGTCTTGCAAGAGCTGCAGTTCGAGCCGGTGGGCGGCACCAAGACGCAGACGGTCGACGTCCGCGTGATCCTGGCCACGAACGAAGACCTGGCCCAGGCCGTGGCGGCGGGCAGGTTCCGGCAGGATCTGTATTACCGCATCAACGTGATCAACATCGAACTGCCCGCCTTGCGCGAGCGGATCTCGGATATTCCCGCGCTCGCGCAGCACTTCTTGCAAAAGGCCTGCCAGGACTCGGGCCGCAAGGTGCGCGGCTTCGCCGACGAAACGTTGGCGGCCCTGCAACGCTATCGCTGGCCGGGCAACGTCCGCGAGCTGCAGAACATCGTGGAGCGCGGCGTGTTGCTCTGCAAAGGCGATCTGGTCACGCTTGGCGACTTGCCGTCGCAGTTTCTCGCCGAGGGGCCGGTGCCGATCGAATGCGTGCAAAACCGCTCGCTCAAGCAGGCGCTCTCGGCACCCGAGCGCCAAATCATCCTGGAAATGCTCGAGCGCAATAACTGGAACCGGCAGCTCACCGCCGACGCGCTGGGCGTCAACCGGACGACGCTCTACAAGAAGATGAAGCGCCTGGGGCTCGAAGAGAAACACCTGGCCCATTGAGCGGCCGGCCGTGGCGCAACCTTGACCCATCGAACAATCAGCCCCCGGCGAACCCAAACAGTTCGCCGGGGGCTGAATCGTTTCCGCGGGCGCCCCGCGCGCGGCGCTTAGGCCGTGGCCGCGGGCTGCCCCTCGGCTGCGCGGCTGCCGTTTCCGCCCGGTGCACGCTGCGTCGCGGCGAACGTGAACTCGTCGAACTGGTAGTCGACCACGATGTCGCTGCCGGTCGTGAACTCCTGCCGTAGGATTTCCGTCGCCAGCGGGTTCTGGATCTTCTGCTGGATCACGCGTTTCAACGGGCGAGCGCCATAGGTCACGTCGTAGCCCTCGGCCGCGATCGCGTCCATCGCAGCATTCGTCACCGTGAGGTGCAAATCGTTCTGTTCCAGTTGCTTCTCCAGCCGGGCGATCTGCAGCTCGACGATCTTGCGAATCTGCTGCGGCTGCAACGGATGGAAGACGATCGTTTCGTCGATGCGGTTGATGAACTCGGGCAGGAACCGCGTCTTAATCGCCTCGAACACCGCTTCGCGAATCTCCGTGTCGCTGCCGCCTTGGCTCGAAATCTCCTGGATCGCGTGGCTCCCCAGGTTCGACGTCATGACGATGATCGTGTTGGTAAAGTCGACCGTGTGTCCCTGGTTGTCGCTCAACCGGCCATCGTCGAGGACTTGCAGCAGAATGTTGAACACGTCCTGGTGGGCCTTTTCGATTTCGTCGAGCAAGACCACGCAATAGGGCCGGCGGCGCACGGCCTCGGTCAGGCGACCGCCCTCTTCGTAGCCGACGTAGCCCGGCGGCGCGCCGATCAACCGGCTCACGGTGTGCCGTTCCATGAACTCGCTCATGTCGAGCCGGACCATGGCCGTCTCGTCGTCGAACAGCACTTCGGCCAGGGCCTTGCACAACTCGGTCTTGCCCACGCCCGTGGGACCAAGGAACAGGAACGAGCCGATCGGGCGATTCGGATCTTGCAGGCCCGAACGGCTGCGCCGCACGGCGTTTGCCACGGCCGTGACCGCCTCGTCCTGGCCGACCACGCGCTGGTGCAACCGCTCTTCGAGCACCAACAGCTTGGCCCGCTCGGTTTCCATCATGCGGGAGACCGGAATTCCCGTCCAAGCGCTGACGACCTCGGCGATTTCCTCGGGCCCCACCTCGCGCCGCAGCAAGCGGCGGCCGGTCGTCGCGGCCGGAGCGGCGTCCTTGTCCTCGAGTCGCCGCGCCAACGCTTTGCGCTGCGATTCCAGCTCGAACAGTCGCTGATATTGCGCTTCTTCGACCGGTTCGCCTGCGGCCTGCTTCTGCTTGATCGCGGCGCTGAGTTGGTCGAATTCCAACTGCACTTTGGCGAGCTGCTCGTGGACTTGCTGCACGTCGCCGGCGCCGAGCTTTTCGGCCTCCCACTGTTCGCGCAGATCGGCCAGCTTGGCCCGTAGCGAGTGCATTTCTGCTTCGATTTCCTGGCGCTGTTCCTGGGCGTGCTCCTCGGTTTCCTCGGCCAGTTGCCGGGCCGCCAGCTCCAATTGCATCAGCCGCCGCTGCACCTCGTCGATTTCCGTCGGCACGCTTTCCAGCTCCATCGCCAGCCGGCTGGTCGCCTCGTCCATCAGGTCGATCGCCTTGTCGGGAAGGAACCGATCGGAGATGTAGCGGTGCGAAAGCTGGGCCGCGGCGACCAGGGCCGAGTCTTTGATCTTCACGCCCTTGTGGTGCGCTTCGTAGCGGGGCTTCAATCCGCGCAGGATCGCGATCGTGTCTTCGACGCTCGGTTCGCCGACGAACACCGGCTGAAAGCGTCGTTCGAGCGCGGCATCCTTTTCGATGTACTGGCGATACTCGTCGAGCGTCGTCGCGCCGATGCAACGCAACTCGCCGCGGGCCAGCGCCGGCTTGAGCAAGTTCGAGGCGTCGCTGCCTCCTTCGGCCCGGCCAGCCCCGACCACCGTGTGCAGTTCGTCGATGAACAGGATCACGCCGCCGGCGGCTTCCTCGACTTCGCGCAAGACGGCCTTGAGCCGTTCCTCGAACTCGCCGCGAAACTTGGTGCCCGCGACGAGCGCCCCCAAGTCGAGCGCCACCACGCGCTTGTTCTTCAGGCTCTCGGGCACGTCGCCCTGAATGATCCGTAGCGCCAAGCCTTCGGCGATGGCCGTCTTGCCGACGCCCGGCTCGCCGATCAGGACGGGATTGTTCTTCGTGCGCCGCGAGAGCACTTGGATGACGCGGCGAATCTCCTGATCGCGGCCGATCACCGGGTCGAGCTTGCCGGCGCGGGCGCGTTCGACCAGGTCGATGCCGTAGCGCTTCAGGGCCTGGAATTTTTCCTCGGGGTTCTGATCGGCCACGCGCCCGGAGCCGCGCACGGCACGCAGCGCCGCCAGCAATTCCTGATCGCCGATCGCGTGGAGCTTCAAGAGGCGTTTGGCGGGTGAATCCGTCTTGGTGAGAGCCAACAGCAGATGCTCGGTCGAGACGTACTCGTCCTTCATCGTGTCGGCTTCTTGTTGCGCAGCCGACAGGATCTGCGCAGCCACCGAGCTGAGCTGCGGCGTAGCGCCACCGCTCGAGCTGGGGAGCCTCGCCAAGTCCGCCGAGACGACCTGGTCGAGCTGCCCGCGATTGGCCCCGATCTTGTCGATCAGCGGGCGGACCAGGCCGTCGGTTTCGGCCAGCAGTCCGGCGAGCAGGTGCAGCGGCTCGATCTGGGCATTGCCGCGGTCGGCGGCCAGGTTGCTAGCGCGCTGCACGGCCTCTTGGGCCTTGATCGTGAACTTGTCGAAGCGGAATGCCATCGCGTGCCTCCTGGCGCCGTCGGCGCGTACCTGGTGCGCACAACTTCACACGGCGGTCGTCCGCGGCAGCCGGTTCCGGACGGCTGCCCGCGGATCAGTTCGTCGCCCTCTTCCCACTTCCGTTACAGGCGAAACGGGATCAGGAATCCTTGACTTCGAATTCCGCGTCGATGGCGTCGTCCTCGCTCGACTTCGGCTTGCTGGCGCCGTCGCCGGGCGCGGGGCCGCCAGGCTGCGCCCCGCCGGTGCCGGAATACAAGGCCCGGCTCACGGCGTGCGAAGCCTGTTCGAGCTCGTGGATCGCCTGCTTGATCGCCTCGACGTCTTCGCCCTTGGCCACCGAGCGCGTCTTCTCGATCGCCGACGTGACAGCCGTCTTGTCTGCGTCACCGAGCTTGCCCTCGTGCTCCTTGAGGAGTTTCTCAAGTTGGAAGCACATCGACTCGCTCTGGTTGCGCAGCTCGGCCAGCTCGCGACGCTTCTTGTCTTCGCCGGCATGCTGTTCCGCATCGCGCTTCATCCGGTCGATCTCGTCCTTCGACAAGCCGCCGGTGTTCTGGATCCGGACCGTCTGCTCCTTGCTGGTGGCCATGTCCTTGGCCGAAACGTTCAGGATGCCGTTGGCGTCGATGTCGAACTTGACCTCGATCCGTGGCACGCCGCGCGGCGCCGGCGGAAGGCCCTCGAGGTTGAACTGTCCGAGCAGCCGATTGTCGTTGGCCATCTCGCGTTCGCCCTGGAACACCTTGATCGTCACGGCCGTTTGATTGTCGTCGGCCGTGCTGAACTCCTGCTTGCGCTCGCAGGGAATCGTCGTGTTGCGCTCGATCAGCCGGGTCATCACGCCACCGAGCGTTTCGATGCCCAGCGATAGCGGCGTCACGTCCAACAGCAGCACGTCCTGCACCGTGCCCGACAGCACGCCACCTTGAATCGCCGCGCCGACGGCCACCACCTCGTCGGGGTTGACGCCCTTGTGAGGCTCCTTGTTGAACAGCTTGCGTACCAGCTCCTGGACCTTCGGAATCCGGGTCGAACCGCCCACCAGCACGACCTCGTCGATTTCCGAGGGCTTGAGCTTGGCGTCTTCCAGGGCCCGCAGCACCGGGCCGCGGCAGCGCTCGACCAGTTGGTCGACCAACTGCTCGAACTTGGCGCGCGGGATCGAAATCTGCAGGTGCTTGGGACCGCTCGCGTCGGCCGTGATGAACGGCAGATTGATGTCGGTCGTGGCCGACGAACTGAGTTCTTTCTTGGCCTTTTCGCAGGCTTCCTGCAGGCGTTGCAGGGCCATCGTGTCCTTGCGCAGGTCGATGCCTTGCTCGCGCTGGAACTCGTCGGCCACATAGTTGATCAGGGCCTGGTCGAAGTCGTCGCCGCCCAGGTGCGTGTC
>JAIBBZ010000068.1 GCA_019694435.1 Pirellulales bacterium | reverse complement strand
GCTGCTCGGCGTCTCGATATCAGCACCAGCACATCGCTCAATCGTTGCGACAAAGTGGGCGACGCATGCAGCAAAAACGCAGCGATGGGAAACAGCAGGAGCCAATAGCCCCACCAAAAGAGTAGGCCGCCACCGACGATGGCGGCCAGTACCCGCAGCGTAATCTGCCGCAGGCTGTTGAGTTGATGATTCAAAGCCTCTTCGATGAGCGCCACGCTGTATTCGGGCAGGTAGTCGAGATTAAAGCGGGGAGGGGGCGAGTCCACTTCATCCATCTGCTGAGTGAAGTGACTGATCGCTCCTGCACGCGGACAGAACACGAATTCCGAAAGGGTATGGACCGTCAGCCATCCCCGTCGATCCCCAAGTCCGGGAAATGCTGGTGTCTCCAAACGACTCACAGAGACGGCTCCTGTTGCTTATCTGCCTTGGCTCGAATGGAACGCATCATCCATATCAAGTTGAGGCCACTCATGGGACGAACCCTGTTTGTTATCACGCCGCACATCGTCGCCGCCTCCCGCGAGTATCTGGCCCTTGCTCAAGCTGGCCCACTTGACGGCATTCATGTGGCTGAATGTTTTCCCGTGGCGCCGGAGAACGTCATCTCGATCTGGGATGACGCCCAGTTCGAGCTGATGCGTCGGGGCCAGCATCACGAATTCGAACTTACCTCCGTCACCGTTTTTAAGAACGGGCAGGTCGCAGCCCAACACCACAAGCGGGGTGATACAGGCCGCGACCTACCATTGTTTGCCGGTCTGGACGACGAACCTACTTCCAACTCTTGATCGCGCCCAGAATCAGGTCTATG
The DNA here is from genome assembly GCA_019694435.1 of Pirellulales bacterium. Taxonomy (NCBI): domain Bacteria; kingdom Pseudomonadati; phylum Planctomycetota; class Planctomycetia; order Pirellulales; species Pirellulales bacterium. Next base: position 8,652 of record JAIBBZ010000068.1, on the reverse strand, counting down.
TCGCACGGCCGCTCGCTCTTGGGCATCCGCACGCTGGCCAGCACGATGTCTCGCACCGTAGTGGGTAATCGAACACCAGTGAGCAGTTCTTCTTCGTTCCCGGGCTTCGGCAGTTGTCGGGTGATCGCGTGGACCGCGATGCGACCCCAACTGTAGATGTCAGCTCGCTCGTCGAGATCCCGTCCGGCCAGGACCTCCGCCGCACGATAAGGGTCGGGCTGCCAATGCCGGTTGGCAACAGTGCGGTCCACGTCCAAGAGCTTGGCCAGTTCGAAATCGGTCAAGACTGGCGTCGAGTCTGCCCGCAACAGGATGTGTTGTGGCGACAGCTCACGACGGACAATAGCCTGTCGATGGAGCGCGGCCAATCCGTCGGCGATTCCACGCAGAATACCGGGAACGAGCTTTGGATCGAGAGTCCCTTCTGCCAGGGCATGTTCTAGCGTGACGCCGTCCACCCACTGGTCGATGACCCACCAATTGCCATCTGCTCGATCCGGCAAGGCCGTCAGATTGACTGCGATATTGGGGTGTTGACCAATACGACCGCACACTTCTGGATGACGTATGAGCTGGTCACGGTATGACTGGCGGTCCTTGTCCGACAGTTGGCCCAGGTCGTAGAGTTTTCCGCGACCGAACCGCTCAGGTAGATGCAAGTGGGACATCCGATGAAGTCGCCATTGCAGCGTATTGGATGCGGTCTCCCAGGGACCGATGATTTGCGACACTTCCCAATCGCCGACAATGCGGCCGCGACCGTTGATCCGCGCCTCACCGTTGGACTCCAGCTCTTCGGGGGCCAACAGCTCAGTGGGGTCGGCGATGTCGAAGAACTCGGCGATGCGACCGATGGTTCCCATCATGGCCCCTCCACCCTGCATGATGCGCTGCAGGGTTCTGCGCGACATTTCGAGCTGTAGCGCCAGCGCTTGCTCGGTAAGCCCGCGTTGCAAGCGCAGCCGTCGCAGCTTGTCGAGGTCGAGTCGATACAAACGTTGCCCGGTCTTCATAGGAAACATCCTTTCTGCACAAGGCGCCAGAAACATCCGGCAAAGGTGCCTCGTGGCGATCGGTCGAGCCGCGTCCAATAGCTCTCGATAACGCCGACCAGCCACTTATGGTACTGAATGTCACCACTTGGCTCGAATTGGCGGTACGGACTTCTGTGTGCAGTTTGTGCTCACCCCTGTCGAGCACACCCCTTCTGTATCGGTGGCAAGGACCTCGGGCATGGGCGGCTCAACCGGGCGAAAGCCCACGAATCACGACCCGGACGACTTGCCCCGGCTAATCACGGCCGATGAGCTGGCCGCCATTTTAGGTCTGTCGAAACGAAGCGTCTGGCGGTTGGTTGCGAATGGGGAAATCCCCGAACCGCTGCGAGTTGGCGGCAGCACTCGTTGGCCACTCGACGAAATCGAAGCTTGGTTGGACGCCGGCTGTCCGCCTTGTGCTGATGACAATTGACGACTGACCTTCAGTGGCGTCGTTGGCACGAGCATGCCCGCATGCACGTTCGCGAAGATGACCACGGTTGCGGAACAGAGCCTCCAAACTGGCTGCAAACTGGCCTGCTGCCGCTCACGTGTTTGGCATTCAATGGTGCCAGCTGTCGCTTCACCAAGGGGCCTTTCGCGGCAACCGGCCGTCCCTGCAGACCCGTAACTCAAAAAGACTCGGCGCCGACATGCCCCGTTCAAGAATCCAACCTGAGTCCCTCACGATCGGACAGGTTGCGACGCGCTGGACTGTCAGCCCCACGCGGATCCGGGCCTTGATTGAAACCGGTGAACTCGACGGCGCGTTCGAAATTCCATCGGCAGGCTGCTATGGCGCTACGATCAAGGTGCCACTGAAGATTGTGTTGGAGGCAGAACGGCGGTGGGCGTTGACGGGTTCACCTGCGCAACCGCGGCGCTCGTCGCGCCGGTTGCTGGGTGCCGTCGGGGCTTTGCGCCATTTTCCAAAGCTGAACGACGAGGTTCCGCTCGACGCTGAATGTCCCGCAGCCGATCGACATTGAGATGCGTGTAGCGCGGAATCATCTGTGTCGTCGTATGTCCCAGCAATTCTGCCAACTCGATGTCTGCCACGGCGCCAGCCCGCTCCGTCGCAAACGTGTGCCGGTGACTATAGAGCACCACTTTTTCGCCGGCCTTCACTTCGATTCCAGCACGCTCGCGCAGACGGCTAAAGTACGTGACAAAGCAATCCTTCTTGTAAGGCTTGTGGTGCATGTTCAGGAACACATAGTTCGTTTCACCTCGCCGATGCCGGGCCAACCAGCGACACATCTTCCACATAACAGAGGAGAGTGGAATGACACGCGGGCGAGGTTGCCGTTGTCGGGTAATGGTCTTGTGGTCGGGCAGGATCCACAACCCGGTCTTGAGATCGACCATATCCCAAGTCAGCTGGCGTACCTCGCCGGGGCGACACCCCGTCTGCCGCAAGGCGATCAACACCCGCTGAAATGCTGGGCTCGCCGTAGCGGCGCGCAGCAGGGCCTGAAATTCGTCGTCATTGATGATCCGGCTCCGAGACTTACCGGCCGGCTTTCGGTAGCCAACCAGCGGATTGAGATCGAGATATTCGTTGCGCACGGCCCAGCCGAACACGAACTGCACGGTCGCCAGCGTGTCACGAACGGTGGATGGGCTCAGCGACTTGGGCAAGGCGGCCTCGATTTCCGCCAGATGCCGTTTCCGCACGTCACCCGTTCGCAGCCGAGGTCCCAGCAACTTCAACGCGCGTTCCAGTCGCGCTTGGTATCCGAGGTAGGTCTGCGGCTTGCGTGCGTGCTGGATGTGATCCAGGAACTTATCCGCCAATTCCGCAAAGGGACGATCGAGCCATTCCTCCGCGCCCGCGGCGCGACGCTTGGCGTCGGCGATAAGCCCCCGAAGTTTGCGACAAGCGACTTTATAGTCGTGGTCGAGATAGACGCGGCGACCTTCGATCGTCGCACACCAGAAGCCCGAAGCTTTGTGCAGCCAAGGGCGATCGACGGCATGACGAGACATGGACGGACCTCCTGGGGTGGTAACCACAGAAAGCCCGATGAGGCCGGTTCGCCCTACACTGAAACCCGAGAGTTCTTGGTCGGATTCAGGGTATTTTCAGGGTATGGCGACCGGCCCGTCGTTCTAAGTCTAGTCGGGGCGACATGATTTGAACATGCGACCTCTGCGTCCCGAACGCAGCGCTCTAGCCAGGCTGAGCTACGCCCCGCAATGCTTGGGATCGGTGCCCGGCGAGGGTTGCCTTTGGGGGGCAGCCCGAGGGCCGGGTTGGGTCCGCAGCAGGCGAACAAGCGAGTATAGCGGTCTGCCTCCGGGGGTCAACGCCGGTTCTCGCTGCCGTCGTCCGGCGGCAAGCCCTTGGTACTGAACAGGTTGCGGCGATCGCTCGCGATGCCACCCGGCGCCGGCGATCGATTGCCAAGTGATCGAAACAGCCGCGTCGAATCGGGCAATCTGGTTCGTGGTTCGATCGTTTCGCGATCCACTTGGCCCCGCAGCCGCGTCAGGCGCTTCCCGGCCAGCCGGAGCTGCCGATCATGGGGACAAACCGGCAGCTCGTCAGGTTCGTGGTGGTGATCTGGCCGCCGTGCTTGTGCAGCCGTTTGAGGGTCTGGCCCCGTTCGTCGCCGAGCGGCAAGACCATCACGCCTCCGTCGGCGAGTTGTTCCAGGAGTCGCGGCGGCGCCTCGCGGGCAGCGGCCGTGATGATGATCCGGTCGAACGGCGCATGTTCGGGATCGCCCAGGGTGCCGTCGCCGGAGATCACGAGCACGTTGCGATAGCCCAACTGGGCCAGCCGTGCGCGGGCCTCGAGCGCCAAGTGCTCGTGGCGCTCGATCGACACGACCGACTGGGCCAACTCGGCAAGCACGGCGCACTGGTATCCGCTGCCGGTGCCGATTTCGAGGACCCGTTCGCTGCCCGTGAGCCCGAGCGCTTCGGTCATCATCGCGACGATCAGCGGCTGGCTGATGGTCTGGCCGCAGGCCAGCGGCAGCGCGCAATCGTCATACGAGCGGTGGCGCAGATCGGGCGGCACGAACGCTTCGCGCGGCACGCGGGCCATCGCCTCGAGGACGCGCGGATCGCGAATCCCCTCGCCGGCCAGGTGCTCGACGAGCATGCGCTGTTTGGCAGCGGCCAAATCGGCAGGTGTGTCGGCAGGAAACGACACGTTCGCTAACCTCCCCGACGCGCCAACGTGTCGCGTCTTCCTTCAGCATACTCGCCGCGTCCGGCGGAGGTGAGACGCGCGGTCAACCGGCAGCGCGCGAGGCTGAGCCATCGGTCAGGGACTCGACCGGCGCATCGGCGAGTCGCCAGTCGACCACTTGTAATTCGACGGCCCGACGGCCGCGGAACTCGTTAATCACCGGCCGGCAGGCGATGGCCAGCGGCTGATCGACGGCCGCGAGTTCGTCGGCCCAATCGCCGTTGCCGAACGACACGCCGCGCAGCCGGGTTTCGCCCTGTTGCACGACCAGCGAGAGGTGGCGGCTGCCGCTGCCGATTCGCCGGGGCGGCTCGGCCAGTCGAACGCCCGTGGCACAGAGCAGCGGCCGCTGATTGCCGGCGCCAAAAGGGGCCATCTGTTCGAGCTGGTCGAGCGTCTTGAAGGTGAAGGCGCCGAGAGGCGCCTCGGCGTCGATCCAGAGCTCCGGCTGCCGATCGGGGCCGCTGCGCTCGGCAGCGGCGTGCTCGCAAAGCAAGTCGCGAAACGTGTCGAGCTGGCGCGGGTCGATCTTCAACCCGGCCGCGGCCGCGTGTCCGCCGTGGCTCAACAGCACTTCGCTGCAGGCGCGCAGCGCTTGATGCAGGTCGTAGCCGGGTATGCTGCGGGCCGACCCCATACCGGGCTTGGCGCCGACCTCGTCGAGCGCGATGAGCACCACGGGGCGATGGAATTTTTCGGCCAGCCGCCCGGCGACGATACCGATCACGCCGGGATGCCAGCCGTAATCGGCCAGGACAAGCGCCGCGTCGTTTTCCGGATCGAACTGCTCCTGGGCCTGCTTGTTCGCGGCCAGGTACACGCTGCGTTCGAGACTTTGCCGGCTGCCGTTGAGTTGATCGATGTATTCGGCCAAGGTCTGCGCGCGCTCGGCCGAAGAGGTCATCAACAGCTCGCAACCGAGCTGTGCCTGACCCAGGCGACCGCACGCGTTCAACCGCGGACCAAGGGCGAAGCCGATGTCTTCGCTGTCGAGCCGCTGCTTGTCGGCCAGCCCGGCGACCTGGAGCAGCGCCGCGAGGCCGGGCGAAGGACGCTCGCGCAAGCTGATCAGTCCGTGCCGCACGAGAATGCGGTTCTCATCGAGCAGCGGCACGACGTCGGCCACGGTTCCCAAGGCCGCCAGACCAATGGCCTGCATCAGAAAATTGCGCATCCGCTCGCCGACCTTCTTGGCGCGGCTGGCGCGCTGGCAAACGGCCCAGGCCAATTTGAAGGCCACGCCCGAACCGCTCAGATCGCCAAACGGGTAGCCGTGGCCCGGCAGGCGCGGATGCACGATGGCCACGCACTCCGGCAGACGGTCGGCAAACTGGTGATGATCGGTGACGATCATGTCCAGGCCGAGTTGGCGGGCGGTCTGCGCCTGGTCGTAGCTGGCCGCGCCGCAATCGACGGTGATGATCAGCCGCGCGCCTTGTTCGGCCAGCGTGCGCAGCGCCTCGTCGTTGAGCCCGTAGCCTTCGTCCATGCGGTTGGGCACATAGAAGCCGACGTCGCCGCCGAGCATCTTCAGGCATTGGCACAACAGCGCGGTGCCGGTCATGCCGTCGACGTCGTAGTCGCCATAGACGACGATCCGTTCGCCGGCCTCGAGCGCCGCGGCGATGCGCTCGGCGGCTGCGGGAATTCCCGGGAGCTCCTCCGGCTCGCGCAATTGGGTCAGCCGGGCTTCGAGAAATTCCTGGGCCCGATGGGGCTCGCTGAGACCCCGCGCCAGCAGCATTTGCACCAGAAACGGCGGCAGGCCCGTGGCGCCGGCCAGTTGGGCCAGACGCGCGGGATCATGCGAACGAAACCGCCAGCGCTTCTTCATCGCAGGCCGCCCGAGGGCTCATCCTGAGGTCCGGGGGCCAAAGACGGCCCGTGTGCACAGCATCGGCGCGCCATTGGAACAAAACGCCAGGCGCTCGGCAAGAATGCGCGATCGGTTGCGGGCTGGGGGCGCAACAAGAAACTCCTGCCGCGCCGGGTGGCTGGGCAGGAGTTTTCGTGCCGGCTTCTCGGTTTCGCAGTCTTGGCTCGCCGGGCTGATCGTTCGGCGTGGTGGTGAGCCGTGTTGCCTGGGCGTCTCCTCGAGGGCTTAACGCAAGGCGACTTCTTTGTCCGGCAGGAAGAACGACTCGTAGTGCAAGCTGTCGAGGAACTTGTCGATGGCGACATATTCCATCGGCGGGATCGCGTCGATCTGGTTCAGCACCTGCACGCGCAGATCGTTGACCGCTTCCTTCACGTCGCTGGCAAAGCGGGGCTGAACATTGCCGTGCATCCGCGATGCGTACAGCGCGTTCAGCCGATCGCGGGCCACGGTGAACTCGGGCGCGAGCAACCGCGCGGGCCAGAGGATCTTGCCGCTCGTAGGGTCGAGCTGCGCGTCGCTCAGGCGTTCGGGACGCAAGTCGTCGGCCCAGCGCGCGACTTGTTCTTGCGATGGCCGCGGGCGCCGCTGCGTGGCCCGCCAGCTATCCCAGAGCTGCTTCTTGGCGAAATACACCTCGACGCGCTGCCGGTCGTTTTCGAGGAACTGCTTGTACGCTTCTTGATTGTTCTTGTTGGCTTCGGAATTCAGATATTCGTATTCGCCCAGCGAGCGGATGATGGCCGCGTCGCCACGCGCGAAGCTCTCGTAGGGGGTGGTGCCAAAGCCGTAGCGGCCCCACGGATAGAAGCCCGCATAACCTCCGTTGATGAACTGCAGCGGATTGAGGCCCGTGCTCATGCTCGTGCCAGTCGCGGCCTGCGGCATCATGTAGACGATCTGGGCCGAGGCGGTCGAGGCTGCGAACAAAACCAAGGCGGCGGCGAAGGGGAGGCTGCGGGTCATGGCGATTCGGTCCTTCGTGGTTTGGGGGGTGGCACGAGCGAAGCTCCGTTCGTCGGCCAACCAGGTTGAACTTGCTGGCAACCAATACAGCAAGGGTCGTGCCAGAATTTTACGCGACCGCTGGCGCGTCGCCACCTCGGGCGAATTGCCGAGGTTTTCTCTGGCTTCGGCGCGTAGGTAAGACCCCCGGGCATCAGGCCAGTTTCTCGAAGCGTAGTCAATTTGAGACAGGAGTCTCGAATTGAGAAGTCCCGGTGCCTGCCGGGTCAAGGACTGCCGGCCAGGCCGAGGGCGGAGCAGGGGGGTGAGAGAAGGTATCAGTCCGGCGCGGCGCCACGTTTCGCGGGCAAATCTCTGGGGGGCAAGCGATCGAGAAATGCTGCCCTCCGCGCGGATCGAACCGTCCCGCGCTACTTCTTTTTCTCGACGTGGACCGTGTGCTTGCGGAGCCGCGGCGAGTACTTCTTGATCTTCAGCTTTTCACCGCCCGGCTTGCGGCGGATGGTGTAGTTGTAATCGCCGGTTTCCTCGCAGACGAGAAACAGCGTTTCGACCTTTTTCTTCGACTTGGCCATGGCGACGGTACCTGTCGGCGGGCGGCGAGGTTGGGACGATGAAAGCGATTTCGGCGGGCAGCGCAACCGTACGAGGTCGCGGTGCCGCCGTGGGACCCCTTACTGTAACGACCTGCCCCGGGGGTCGGCTAGGGGGCTCGCGAGGCCTCCCCGCGGGCGGCGCGGCCTCCTGGCCCGGGTATGATAGGGCCGTCACACGGCTCCCATGCTGACAGCGGGGTTGATGGGCCGTCGGGCGACGCGCTGCGGGCGATCGATCGAGTTTCTGCCGGGGGTCGGCCAGGTGCTGGCAGGTCGCAAACACGGGCGGCGGAACGGTGCCTGGCACCCTCAGGCGACGATCGCATTTTGCGCCGGCTGGCTGGTCGCGAGTCTGGGTCACCTGCAAGCGGCGGATCCGCCCGATTTCGAGCAGGCGTCGGCGCGGCTGCTGATTCGGTACTGCATCGAGTGCCATAACGGCAGCGACCCGCGCGGCGGACTCGATCTGACGCACCGTGAAGGTGCGCTGGCCGGCGGAGACTCGGGACCGGCGCTCGATGCGGCCGATCCGGCGGCAAGCCTGCTCGTCGAGCGGTTGCGCGCTGGCGAAATGCCGCCCGAGGGCAAGCACGCGCGTCCGTCGCCGGACGAGATCGAGTCGTTTGGCCGCTGGATCGCCGCGGGCGCGTCTTGGCCAGCAGAGCGAGTGCTGCGTGCCGATGAAATGACGACCGATCGCCGCGCCGGTCGCGACTGGTGGTCGCTGCAACCGATTGCCCGTCCGCAGCCGCCGGCGGTCGACGACGAAGCGTGGTGCCGTGGCGCGATCGACCGCTTCGTGCTGGCCCGCTTGGGTGAGCACGATTTGCGCCCGAGAGCCGAGACCGATCGCGTTGCGCTGATCCGCCGCGTCACTTTCGATCTGATCGGATTGCCGCCCACGCCCGACGAGGTCGCCGACTTTGTCGCCGACCCGCGGTGCGACGCCTACGAGCGCGTGGTCGACCGGCTACT
>JAIBBZ010000067.1 GCA_019694435.1 Pirellulales bacterium | reverse complement strand
AATCCGTTGCTCGGACCATGGCAACCGAAGCAACTGAACGGCGTCCGCACGTCGGCGCTGCGCGGGTGCCCTTCCACGTCGCGCACGATGTTCGTCGGTGCCAACTCGACCCGCTTACCCTTGCCGTTGATCAGCAGGCAGGCGAGGCCTCCGCTCGGCAGCTGGGCCAGCAGTTCGCCGCCGTCAAATTTCGCCTCCCCGAAGATGAGAATCGGGGCGGCCTCGAGGAAATCCGTTTTTGAATAATCGGCGAGGTCGTACGTTGCCCCTGCCCAGCCTACCGGGCCGTCGATCATCTCGAGGAACCGCCCGTTGTTGCTCACCACCGACCCGCTCTTGGGATCGTCGTTGTTGCCCGCAACGATGGCCCCGTTGCGAAGGTCGATGCGCTGGGCTCGGAAAAACTCCTTGGTTTTGTCCAAACCGAAAGCCTTGTCCCAGTCCGCTTCATCCTTCGGGAAATCCACGAACTTGATGTCGGTCGATTCCCAGTACTCGATCCCGTACAAGCCCGCGGGCACGTTCGGAGTGATCCTCCCGTCCGGGTAGGCGAAGTCGCCGCCGGCATGCTGCACGTTACGCGCCACCTTGCGGCGCACTCCGGTGAATCGATCCTTGGCGAACAGCAAGTCGTAGTACGCCGGCGAACGCAGCGTCTCCTGCGTTTCCCGCATGAACCAGTCACCGCGGATCATGGTGATGACAGCCGTCTTGTCAGTGCCCCGGTAGCCGGCGATGCGCCGCAACCGATCGCCGAGGCTTACCGGAATCAGCGGAACGCGGGTGTACGGCTCGCGCAGGGCCACCGCTTCCCACGCTGGTCCGTTCCAGTTGTAATCCCGAAGGTCGAGGGCGAAGAGGCGGCCGTCGGTACCGGGCACCTCGCGCGGCGGCTCCGGTCGCTGGGCGAACGCGATCTGAGGCAGCCACCATTTCTGCCAGTGCTGGTACTTCGGCAGATCTACCTCGGGCACTGCGGCATACGAAAGGAACCTAGTGTAGTACCAGTCCTCCCAGGGTACGGACGCCTCGAGGTGGACGATCGCCGCCGCCGCGTGCGCCTCCGGCGTCGGTGCCACTCCCAAGCAACAGCATGCCAGCACAGCCCACATCCATGATCCTCACAGGTTGGGAAACACCTGGAAATACTGCCAGTCAGTCCCACCGTCGAATCCTCCGGGGATGCGCGCGTACGCCTGGGCGCACCACAATCCGACCTCGTCCAGATCGGTCGTGTTCGTCGTGTACCGCGCCTTACCGTCGTCGCCGTCGGTCGTGAGTTCTAGGTCCCGGGACTTTACTTCGCCGCTTGGGGCCCGGAGCTTGAGCGTCAGCACATCGGCCGTTCCGATCGGCACGGGCACCTCGAGGCTCTCGTCGTCCAGCTCGGTGAACTGCGGCTCGAATACGACGCCGCCTGCGTTCTTGTGGATACCGGATTCCATCTCACCCCTCCCCGATCGAGCATTTTCACGCGAGCCGGCGGGACACGCCGGCATGCCAACTCAATCTGCGCACTACCGTCGCCCTCCACCGGTAGTGCCCCTTGGGTTCCGTGCCGTTCGTCGCGTCGACCTCGGCGGGAAAGATCGTTGGCCCGCGCGACAGCAAACCTACCGCGACGATCGAGGTAGCCGACGGCTGGCCCAGCCGAGGTCGCGCCGGTCGAATGACGATCGGCGCCGCAGCTACGGCGGCGGAGGTCGCAGCTGAGACGATGAGGGCCTGGGCGGGGCGCACCACCGTTGCCGCTGCTGCCGTCGCCGCTGCTGAATGCCTCGGCACAATCGGCCGCGGGGCGCGGTGTAGCGGTGCCACGTCGACTCTTGAGGTTGCCGCGATCGCACCAGAATGCACGCCGGCGATCGGGCGCACGATCAGCCCCACAACCACGGACACGCCAATGCTCGCGGCTGGTACCAGGATTGCCGACGGCCGGCAGGTCAGGCCCACCGAGAGGGTGCCATCGGCTTGGGCGCCGGCGACGAATGCGGCAGGCCGGCGAATCACCAGGCTGGCGTTGGCGCTGGCCGCAGCCGACGCCGTCGGCGAAAGCGGCGTCGCCGGGTGGGCGATCATGCCCACATCGAGTACCGCGGCGGCACCAGCCGATGGCGCTTGCGACGCGCTGGAGCGCACCAGCATCCCCGCTTGCACGCCGGCGGTAGCCGAGGCCTCGGGCGCAGGACACCGTGGGGCCCGTACAAGGATCTCGGCTTGCACGGTGCCGTCAGCTGCTACTGTCGGCGCCACCACTACCAGCGGGGTTCGCGGCAGCAGGGGCCCGGCAACGGCAGAATCCGCAGACGCCGCCGGCGGAAGCATCGCGAAGGGGCGCACCAGCAGCGGCGCGGCAACCGTTGCGTCGATTGCATCCGAGTGCAGCTCGGGCCAAAGGGCCTGAGGCCACACACATGCCGGCCAAATTGTCTTGGGCCAACTCATACGAAACTCACATCACATGTAAACGATGCTCACGCCGGTGCGATTGCCGTCGGCGTCGTACGTCATGACGGAGAGATCGACTCCGCCCTGGGCGGAGATGGTGAACGTGCCGCCGGTCGCGCCCGAAGTTGGGCCGCCGCCACACGCAGCGAAAATCAACTGCAAGGCTGCGTAGAAGCTCACGCCGCCGAGCATGCCCGCGGTGCCGTTGACCTGTACGATGTTCGCGTCGTACATGGTCCTACCAACAAGCGTAGCCAAGGCCGTCAGCGCTGTTGTCATGTCACCTTGGCTTGCAAGGGTTGGGACGACGCCCCAGATCGCGGCCAGTCCGGCCAGTGCCGTCGTCATGTCGCCCTGAGACGCCAGCGTCGGCACGATGCCGGCAATGCCGTCCACGGAGGACTGCGACGCTAGCCCGCTCTGCAGCTCCGTCACCGCGGATGCGGCCAGGGCCCCAGACGTGATAGTGTCATCCGCGATGTCACCGACGTGGCAATCCATGCGGCCGCTGATCAGGTTGGTAGGCAACACGTTCACCACGTCCAACACGGTCCGCACCGAAGTGCCGTCCCAGCAATACTCTCGTAGCATGATGAGGGGGTCCCCCTCCGCTGGAGAGCCCCCCGCTTGGGAATAGTACGCCACCCATAGGAGCGACGCGCCCACATTAGGTAGGCTTCCTACATAGTATCCGCTGGAGCCTTGCTCGGTGAGAGCAACGGGGTAGCTCGAATAATTCCCAGAGGAATAGACCTCATAGCTGGAGCTGGAGCCGTTCCAGATCTGACCCGTAGGCATACGGATCAATGCATATACGGCGAGGCCAGACGCCGCAGCTACATGCAGTTCAGTTGCCATGCTCAGCTCCCCCCGGGAGTGACGCTGAAGCCGCCATTTTGGAGGGCTTGTTTGTTGCGAACAGCCTGGGCCTTTTCGTGGACAGCAGCCCGCATTTTGGCAAGCCAGGTGGCAAGCGTGATGCGCTCGACCTCCGGCCGCTGCGACGCGTCTGGCACCAACGTCGCGATGTCCGTTTTGAACGCGGCCAGGTCCGCTGCTGGAACCACCACGGTGAAACTTGCCGTCTCTTCCATGCTCTTGACTCCTGCAAGAAGGCCCTGGCCGGGAGATCCCCGACCAGGGCGGCGTAACGACTGGCCTGCCGGCCAGCCGACCTCTAGAACGCAACGATCCCTTGGGAATTCCAGGTGATCGTGATCGATCCGCTCGAGCCGGTGCCCAGGGGTGCGTCGCTCCAATCCAGGTGGATCAGCAGCGGGCTCGTCCCCGCGGTGCCCGTCGACTTGTAGACCACACCCTGGACGACTCCAGTTAGAGATGCCGAAGTCCAGGTGACGTCATCGGCGTCGAACACGGTCACGAACTCGCCGCACTCCGCCCAGGTCACCGAACCGTCGGTGACCGTCTGCCCGCTGACCGTCGGCCAGGTCGGGACCGAGCCGCCGGAAGTGCCGGCGACGATGCACCGATAAAGGTGCCCATTGCCCGACGCCGGTCGCACGATGGTGCCGAGGGTGTAGGCTGTCGAGTTGGCCCGGGTGGTCGCCCAGGAGTTTGCCGCGGTGGTTGTGAGCGTGACGCCGGTGAGGGCCTTGCCGCCGGCGGTGTAGCCGGTCCCTGACACCTCGTCGGCAAGATCGTCCGCGAAGTCATGAGCGTGCTTGTCGACGGTGTAGCCATCGCCCATCAACAGGAGCTTGAGCGTGTCGGCCGTGATGTCGGTCGGGCCGATGATTGACGCCAGGCCCTTGTCATAGAGTGTTGCAATCATGGTTCGTCCTTTCTTTGAATGGCTTTCGTCAGCTCTTCAATGAGCCGGCGCGTCGCTCTCGTCTCCTCCTGCAGGCTGACGTGCAGGGATCGGACCGCGCCGGCAAGTTCGGTCATCGACTTCGAAAACTCCCTAACGGTATCGGTCTGGGCCCGGCGCTCGGCCCTCAATTCTTCCTGAAACCATTGCTGGCTCGACAGTTGTTGATCTTGCATGGACAACAGCATCGACCTGGCCCAGGCAGCCGCCCCGACAAGCAGAGCACAGAGCACGCCGACGGTGCCAAGTTGCAGAATCACTTTTGCCGTTCCGCTCAGACCGGTGAGCGGCTCGGGTTTGTCGATCGCGGAATCACTTGACATTAGGGCCCTCCTTCGGGGTCCACTGGGGACATGCGTTGCAGTTGATCACTCCTCCATTTGGGGTCGAGGCAGCCGGAGTACACTCCCTCAACAACAGTCCGCAGCTGAAGACCTTCAGCTTGACTTGCTTGCCTCAGCACTCGGCGAGCCGCGTCTGCTCGCCCAAATGCGCGCACAGTAACGGCCTCATGGTCACGCCCCATAGTCGACACGGATTTCGACATTCCGCGATGCCGAGGCGAAGATCCATGTCACCGTGCCGTCAGTGATCGGACCTGGGAGCGTCCACGTGGGCTCGACCAGGCTCGACGTGCCGGCGGTCGTGACCTGCAGCAAATGGGTGCTCAAGCCAGTGCCGCGAATTTTCGTTCCTACGGCGTAGGCCGTATTGGCTTCCCAGACCCGAGCAAAGGAAGCCGCGTCCGTGACTCCCGAGGTAAATTCCACCGGCAAGTCGTCGTCCCAGTCCGGAGCTGGAGAGATCGCCGGAGCGGTGTTGATGAGCGTGGAATCCGAGACCCGTACGAGGGTTACTGATGCCTTCACTTCGGTAGTGGACAGATCTTCGTACAGGGCGCAGGTCAGTGTGAAGTCTCGCCCGCCGACGGTGAAGGTGCGTGTGTACTCCGGGATGGAGTCGTAGCCGTACAGTGTGGGACTGTGCTTGAGCAGTAGCAGCCTGGTACCCCCAAGCGTTCCGTCAACGTCGATGATGGTTACGGCGACCGCCTCCGGCACCGGCGAAATCAGGCCAAGGTATTGGAGCGACTCATCCAGGAGCACAATCTGAGGAACGTGCGTCACCCCTGTCAATCCGATGATCCGGAATCTTGTTTCCGCACAATCGGTCGACCCGGGGTGTGACGTAAACCCGGAAAAGTAGTTGGTGCAGTCAAGCGATACGTCGCCGTACACAGTCGAGCTGGTCGACACTTCCTTGAGGCTGGTGGCCCCAGTGTCGCAGTAAATTCCATAGGCGCCGTCTTGCGTGTACCAGCCGCTCCCCCTTGGGCCCGCGACATCGAAAATGAATGGCGCGTAACCGCCGAGGGGGTAGCTTCCAAGGGGAAAACTCGGCGTGAATAGCCACAACACCTCGGGGATGGCGTGCGACGTGTGCCCGCCGCAGGTAAAGGTCTGCGTCGGCGGGGCGTCCGGCTCCGGAGTGCAGCAGGCATCGAACACCACGAACACGGATCGCCCGTCGTCGCGCTCCCCCGATTGCCGCGCGGGGTACTTCACTTTCGTGCGGAGTACCGCGGTCGGGTTCGCCGGTCTCACCCAGACGTTGCCGGCGATCAGCCACGTGTTCGTCGGTGCGTCATGGAGCACTACCCGCCCTGGGTAATCCGAGCCATCCTTCGTGGTGCTCTTGAGCACGACGAATTGGATGTTCGCCGGCGAGAAAATCGTTTCGCCCTCGGCCTGCCCGGAACGCCTCTGCCCTTCGGCCCACAGCACGGCGTTCCGCGTCCTGCGAAAGGCTTGCGGCGTCATCCCTACAATCTGCTCTGCCATAGTGCACCTAAGGAATCGAAAGGTTGAACGCCAAGCCAGTCCAACTGACCGGGAGGTAGTGGCTAAAACTCAACTCGACTGGACTGGCGGCAGCGGCGAGACGGTTACCGGCGCCGTCGAGGTAGTATCCCTGCGGCCCCGGATTGCCGTTCGGGTCGACAATCGCGACCTGCCTGCCATCCACAAGCTTCCGGAAGCCGCTGTCGTAGAAGGTGTCCTCCCACCCGTCCTGCCGGTACTCGATCGTGTACACCACCGACCAATACCAGACACACGACTCATAGCGGAGTTCAGGAACTATCGAGAGCATCCTCAGCGTTTCCGCGGGGAATGTGTTCGCCAGGATCGTGAAGTCCGCTTCGTTGAGCGACTTCAGATACTGGTCAAGTTCGTTCTTCCAAATCCACGGGACGCTCTGTCCAGGGCCGGGGCGATTTTGGACGATGCGGATCACCCCGTTGTCGTCGTCGCGTTCACGCGGGACGGCGTCACCCGCCGAGTTTTTGATAGGATTGCCGTACGCTGTCTTATCTACGGCTCGACGAAATTGGTTTAGGTCGAAGCGTACATCGGCTAACCGGTTGAGCGGGTTGGGGTCCGCCGTCGGCGGTCGGTCTCCCCGCGTTGAATAGGTCGCCGTGAGCACCCATTTCTTCCCAGGAAGGCGATCGCGGGTTTGCAGGTCCAAACTGACGACGCGGTCGCAAGCGGCAGTGATTGAAAAGGGGTTGCCAATCCACGGCAATCCGCTACCACCTGCGGCGATCTCCGCAAAGATGTCCTCCTGCGTCACGGCTGCGGCCGAGGTCTCAAGATGGAACTTCGCCGTATAGGTACGATTGCCGTCCTTATCGATTTGGCCCGTGCGCTCGACCTGCTGGCAAGCTGCAATGATTGCTGGGGGGGCAGGCATTAGAAATCACCTCCTGCAACCGTTTCCTCTGTGCGCCGTCGGCGTGCATTGACGGCCAACTCGCGTAGGTAGGCAGCCATTTGCTCCTGCGTCTGGCGGCTCCGCTCCATAGCTTGGACCACCCGCTCTTGCGGATCGGTCGGCGAATTGAGCCCGGCCCGCTGTGCCGCCGCGGACCGGAGCCCCTCGACCGTTTGCGAACTCAGGACCTGCGTCGGCAGGCCGGGTTGCTGGCCCAGTGTGCGTTCGAAGTCCAGGAAGTGCCGGCCAATGGCCAAGTCGGCTTGGCTTCGCTGCAACTCGCCCAGTTGCACAAGCTCCTCAATTTTTTTCAGCTGGTCATCGAACGCAGCACCCGCGTCGGCCTGGCGGTTCGCCTGGATGATGCGGTTCGCTTCTCCGAGGAGGCGAATACGCTCTTCGTCCGCCTGCGCCCCCCGTTGCGCGGCTTGGAGTTGGCGGTCAACCTCATCGGCGATGCCACGTTCGATCAGGAGCCGCCTGTCCGCTTCGGCATTGATGCGGTTTTCGACATCAGCAAGGTTCTCTCCTGCCGCGAGCGCTTCCCTGCGAAGATCCACGACAATCTGCAGTCGGCGGGTCGTTGCCTGCAACGATGCCACCTGCCTGGTCGCCTCCTGCGTGGCAGCGTTCAACTCTGCCGCTGGGTTGGCAACCCGGAACGCCTCCCGAAGCTGCACGATCTCGGCTTGCGGTGCGTTGCGGCGCACCAAGGAATCGACCTGCTTTTGCTGTTCAAGCCTCCGCTGGATCTGCTCGAAGGAGAGACCTTGGCCGATGAGGATCGCCATCAACTCAGTGGACCGCTGCAACTCGTCGGCTTGCCGGCGAAACTCGGCAGTCGTGTTCTGGGCCTCGACCGTCGGTTGAGCGATTGCTCGAGCACGCGCGAAAGCTTGCAACCGCTCGGCCGCGCCAGCAGTCGCGCCAATGGCAGCCGCGTTGCGAAGCTGGAACTCGACAAGATCCTTGACCGCCTCAAGCTCTTGCTGAGTCGCGTTTACCCGCACTAGCCCCAATCGCTCGGCTTCCGATCGCAGCTGCGTGGTGAGTTGGATCTGCTCGGCGAGTGCCTCTAGTTGCTTCGCTACGGCCAACGCGCTGTCGGCCTGCTCGCGAACCGGCTCGATCAAGGGCGTCTGGCTCAACCGCTCGGCAAGGCGATCCGGACGGCGCAAGGTCGTGTTGCGGAAGAGATCCGGCGGCAGGCGGGTGCTGATGGCGGCGGCATTCGTAGCAGCGGGTTCTTGTTGCAACCTTCGTTGCCTCGCGATTTCCAGGGCAGCGAAAGCAGGAGTCGTAGCGATCAACCCGTTCCAGAATTGCGACTCCCCGCGTGGTTTGGAAATGTCGTCAAAGACTGCTTTGATCGCTCCCCCAATTTCCTTCAAGCCTGGAATGACCGTTGCGATTTCGGAAACGATCCCTGGGATTTTCCCTGCGAGAGAATCGAAGAATCCCGATACCTCATCGGCTATGTTCGATATCGCGTCGCCCACCAGCCGAAGCAAAGCGGTGAAATCTTTAAATGCGTCCGTGTCAGCGATCGCCCCTAAAAGCTTGACGACGTGCACCATCGACGGCAGAAGCAAGAAAATGGCCTTTCCGACCGCGTAGAGAGTCTGATAGAAAGCGGTCCACCCGCGAACACCGATCGCGACCACGGCAAACAATTCGCTGACCACAGAAATTGTCCGGCCCAGGCCGCTCAAGAGATCGCCGATCACCGTCCCTCCGAGGCGGTAGGCTTCGTTGAACGCCTGGCTAAGCTTCCCGGAATTCTCTATCACTGGTGCAAAAGCCACCGCAGTGCGAACCTGGACTCCCTGACTGACTGCTGCCCGTTGAGCCGCGGCGATCTGGCCAGCTCGAGCAGCGGACTTGACTCGCTCCGCATCAGTCGCGGAAATCACGCCGGCGAATCGCCGGTACTCCGCGGCGGCCTCTTGGAAACCTGCAGACCCTCGGCGGAACACCCCCTGCAGGTCGGCCCATCCGCGGCCAAAGATCTCATTCGCGAAATGAGCCTGCAGGGCTCGATCACCCAGGCCGTTGAGCGCGTCGCCGACTTGGCCGAGGGCCTCGGGTAGAGGCGTCCGGGCGAGTTGCTCGGCGTCGAGTCCGAGGCGCCGCAGGCTTTGAGCCTGCGCTCCATTCGGGTCCAGCTTGACGTCTCCGAGGAACTTCGCGAAGCGATTCAGGGAGGGGCCGACTTCGTTGATGTCCGCGCTGGCGCGGGCGAATGCATGCCCAACTTCAAGGGACCGCTGGCCCGCGACGCCCAGGGCCTGAGCTTGTTTCAGCAGCCCCAAAGTGTTCGCGAAGGCGCTCTGGACGTAGTTGTTCAGGAGTGTTGCCGCTGCGGCCACCGCAAGAACCGCCAGAGCGATTTGCCCAATTACCGGAATGCTGGCGCCCAACGCCGTCAGGCCAGCACTGAGGCCGGCAACGGCCTGGCTGGCACCAGCGGCGCCCGCCTCCAAAGCTGCTGGCAGGCCTCCCGTCGCGAACGCTGCTGCTGCGTCTTTGCCGATCTGGCCCAGAGCGTCTTTTGCCAGGCCCTTGGCGAATGCCAAGGTGCCCTTGATGACGTCGCCAATTGCTCCGGAGATGTCGCCGGAGAACAGCTTGTCGAGGGCGCCGCCGAAAACATCCTTGAGGTCGCGCACCGCTTTTTCGGCAGCGTCGCGGACATTCAGGGCGAGCTTCACTTCGGGGAGTTTGAGCCCGCCGACCTTGCCGAGCGTCGCCTCCAATTCACTGAACCCGGCGCCGAGGAGTTTTTGGGCGACGTCTTCGCGAAGGCGAACGTCATCGATCTTGCGCAAGCCGTCGAAAATTTGCTGCAAGGATTGGTCGATACGCAGGTTCGCCAAGGTGCTTGCCTGCAGGCCGATGGCTTCCAAACTTTTCGCGGCAGGGCTGAAGGGGTTTTGTTTGGCTGCGGCGAGCGACGCCAGTAGCTGAGTGAGGCCATCATGGACAACCTTTTCTTCGGTGCCCAACAGGCCCAATGATTCGCGGAATTGGGCAGCTTGACGGATGAGGCCTTCGAAAGGGCGAATCGAGGCGAAGCCCGCGGCCTTCTCAATCGCGAGCCTCATTTCGTCGGCCGCGTTGATGACCACGCTTCCAGCGTTCCCCGACAGTGCCGGCGTGATTGGCAGCGTTACGGGCGTTGCCTTGATCGCTTGCTGCACGTCGCTGGACGCCTTGGCCAGGCCCGCAATGTCGACCGCCGGCACGACGGGAAGCGGAATCCGTTGCGACTTCGCTGCCTGCTCGACCTGGCTGGCAGTCTTCAGCAGCTGAGGTTCGACCGTCGGCACCGGGGCCGCAGCGACCGCTTGCTTGCCCGCATAACCCAGGGCCCGGGCAGCCTCGGCCGCAACAAGCGTCGGCGGCAGGGCGAAGGGCACGGAGATTGCTGCCGCCGTCAGGATCGCTTTTTTCCAGCCGGCGCCGTAGCGTTCGCCCAATTTGTCCAGGCCGGCGCCGATGAACTCGGCCGACTTGTCGAGCGCGAACTTGATCGGCTTCGGCGTGAAATTGTTGTAGGCTGCCCCGAGCGAGGCCGTGGTAGCCTCTTTGGCGGTCCGGATCGAGTCGAGCA
>JAIBBZ010000066.1 GCA_019694435.1 Pirellulales bacterium | reverse complement strand
CTTGCGCGCCGGCGCGGTCGTCGTGCTCAAGGGACATGGCACCGTGGTCAGCGACGGCGCTCGTGCAGATATCGTTCGTACTGGCAACCCGGGGATGGCAACGGGCGGGACGGGCGATGTGCTGACGGGAGTGATCGCCGCGCTGCTGGCGCAAGGGTTGCCGCCGTTCGAGGCGGCGCTCCTGGGCGCCCACCTGCATGGACTGGCGGGCGACCTGGCCGCGGCGCAACTCGGACCGTGGTCGCTCGTGGCAAGCGACTTGCTCCGCTTCCTGCCGCCGGCGTTCGTTGCGCACAAAACTGCCACCGACGGCGGCTGATCGACGCGTCGCGCGTGTCGGCCGTCTGCGGCACGAGGAGCCGCAGCTCAGCGTCGGTTAGGGCGCGCGGCCACAGCGTGATCGTGGCCAATTCGCCCTGGAAACCATGCGCGATTTCCTCGTCGTCCGTCGCGGCGCCCAGCAGGATCGGCGCGGCGCTGGGCCGCAGCGCGCCGCTTGCCGGCCGTTGATCCAACCGTTGACCGTCGCAATAGATCTCGATTTGCTGGCCGTCGTAGCGTCCGACGAAGTCGTGCCAGGCAGCTCGATCAATCTTGGCGAGCGGAAATCCGGCCGAGAACGTTCCCGACGCCGTGCCGACGGTGAATTGCAGTGTGGGCTCGTTGTCTCCGCCGGCTTGCGCCTCGCCGAGGCGAAAATTCAAGGCCTCGGCCGTACTGCCCTTGGCGACCAGCGTTCGCGGTGAGCTTGCCTCGGGCAGGTACGCGCGAACATGAACGGTCAAGGCCTCGCCCGGAAAGCTCCAAGCCCGAGGCGCGTTGAGGTCGACCTGGGCATGAAAATAGCCGTCGTCAAGCCGCGCGACGCGCTCGCCGGGAAGTGCCCGCAGGGCCGCGCTGACCTGCTCGACCGCCACGCCGCCCACGGTGGCCAAGGGCGGTTGATGCGCGCTGGCGCGCTCGCCGAGATCCCAGGCCAAGGCGGCATCGGCCAGCAGCGCCTCGCGCGAAGCAGCGGACGCGGTCTGCAAACGTTTCAGCCGCAGCTTGCGGAACTGCGCCTTCATCGGCGGTCCCGTGTGCAGTTGCATCGCCAGGATGCCGCGCGGTTCGAAGCTATCCGGGTCGTCGTCGAAGACCTCGGCAATCAAGTTCCCGTTGACGAACAACTGCAGATGGGGCCCCACGGCGATCAGGTGATACTCGTGCCACTCGTCGAGCCGAAATTCGGGGTGTGACGAGGCCACGGGCAGCGCTTCGACGCTGCGCTCGCCCGTGGGCAGGAATCGCGCACGTTCACCTTCGCGGGCCAGATCGTGCCGTCCAAATTCGTAGTAGAGCCGGGCGCGCCACGGTTGGCCGAAATTGTTGTCGACCTGGTAGCCGGCGACATCTCCGTTCGGCAACCGTCGGCTGCGAAATTGGAACCCGCCGTTGGTATCGGGCGTTGTCGATCCCGTGAGTCGAAACTCGAGCTGCAGCTCAAAATCCTCGACCAGGCCACCCTGCCAGACCAGGTATTGATTGAGCGACGGCCGGTGATCGGGGCGGATGGTGCCAGTGATGGCCTCGTCTTCGACCGTCCAGAAAGAATCGTCTTGGCCGCGCCACCCATCGAGGGTCCGGCCATCGAAGATCGGCGAGAAGTCGTCGTCAGCCGGCGCGCCAGCCCCCCAGGCGCACGCGAGCGTGCACCAGCAGACGAATACCTGTGCCCATGTGCGTCCGATGATCATCGCCACCTCCCACGACAAGCGGCGTCCATGCGCGGACGGCTTGCGCGTCAGGCAGCGATTTTGCATCCCGGCACGGACGGGGGCAATCGGCCGGCTCAGGCAGCCAGGGATTCGGCCTGCAGGGCCGACTGAGTGGTGCGGCGCACCCGATGGGGGACGAAGTCAAGCCACGGACGAAAGATCCGCGTCAACCATGGCATGACGACCCACGCGAGCGACGCCACCATCAGGCCGGTGGTGAGAATCGAATACACCGCGCGCGGCAGCGTGAACAACTGCGCCGGCAACACCGACATCCAGAACAGCGCGACCGGGTAGACCCCGAGCCAAGTGATCAACGCCATCTTCCAGCGCGGCGGCGCAGGACGCGAAGTCCGAAAGAACGCCTCGAAGCCGTTGAGCTGCCGGCGTATCGGCGGACCGTCGACCAAGTGAGCGACCGAGTGCTCCCAGCGTTGATAGCGTTGCGAGCGATAGAAGTCGCGGCAGGCCCATTCCGAATCGAACGAGCGGAGAATGCCGAATTCCGGTTCATCGGTTTCCGGCACCGGCTCGATCAGGTGGATTCCCGTCGTGCCAGGTTCGTGCAAAGAGTCGCGGGCAAATTCACGCAATGCCGCGGCAAACTCGGCTTCGCGGCCGGGTTTGACGCGGCGAGTTATCGCCAGGTGAACGGCATCCATGTTGTTTGACAGTGTGAGTGCGGCGTTAGGTTGAAAGCGACACCCCAGAGATGCAACCTGCGTACCATCGGTCGAATGTGCGAAGAACTGCCGAAAATCTAGGCAGATAACCGCCGCAGCCGCCGTCGTCCGCGCAACGCCAGCGCACTGGGGGCATGCAACGCAGGCTGCTAGCCGTCGAGCGAGCCCTTGGTGCTGGGCACGCCCGTCATGCGGCCGTCCGGTTCGACGGCCATGCGCAGTGCCCGTGCCGTGGCCTTGAAGACGGCCTCGGCGATGTGATGGCTGTTGCGGCCGTGATGCAAGAGCACGTGCAGATTGCACAGGGCGTTCGCGGCGACAGCCTGCCAGAAATCCTCGACGAGTTCGCTGTCGAATTCACCGATCTTGGGCGACGGAATCGGCGCCTGAAAAACCAACGCGAAACGGCCGCTCAAATCGACCGCGGAGGTGACGAGCGTCTCGTCCATCGGCAGCGTGAAATGGCCGTAGCGCCGAATGCCGGACTTGTCGCCCAGCGCCTGGCGCAGTGCCTGACCGAGGCAAATGCCGACATCCTCGACCGTGTGATGCGCGTCGACGTGCAGGTCGCCTTCGGCCGTGACGTCGAGATCGAAACACGCATGCCGGGCCAACAGCGTGAGCATGTGATCGAAGAACCCCACCCCCGTGCGCACGTCCGCGCGACCCGTACCGTCGAGATCGAGGGCCAGCTCAATTTGTGTTTCGGCGGTCCGGCGTACGATTGCTGCTTTGCGCGTCATGGATGTTTGGCGAGCACTAGAGAAAGCTTTGCAATAGATTCAAACAAGCATCGACCTGGTCGTCCGTGCCTACCGAGATTCGCAGACCATCGCCCCAGCCTGCATAGTTCATGTACCTCACCAGTACCTGGCTTTGCTTCAGCCGCTCATAAAGCGGCTTCACCGCGATCTCGGGATGCGGACACCAGACAAAGTTGGCCTGCGATTCGACGGCCGCGAAACCCAAGCCGCGCATGCCGTCGGTCAACCGGCGCCGCGTGGCGAGAATCTTGCGGCGCGTTTCGACCAACCAGTCCTGGTCGTCGATCGCTGCCACGGCTCCGGCGATCGACAGCGCATCGCAGTTGTACGAATCCTTGACCTTGGTCAAGCCTTCGATCACGTGCGGCTGCGCCACGACAAACCCGAACCGCAGTCCTGCTAAAGCGTACGACTTGCTCAGCGTGCGCGAGACCAGGATTCGGTCGCTTTGTGCCACCAAGTCGACGCAGTTGGTCTCGGCAAAATCGGCATAGGCCTCGTCGACCAACAGCGGGCACGGCAATCGCCGGGCCAAGGCCAGCACCTCGGCCGGCGGCACCACCGTGCCCGAAGGGCTGTTCGGGTTGGCCAGGAACACCAGCCGGAGCCCTGCGCCCGGCTCACCGAAGGCCGGCTGCAAGCGCCACTCGCGATCGAACGGGACGGCCTCGGCGACGGCACCTTGAATGCCGGCCAGCGTTTCGTAGAGCACGTAGCTGGGATAGGGCAACCGCAAGCGTTGGCCCGCGCCGACAAAGGCCCGGGTGACGATCGTCAGAATGTCGTCGCTGCCGTTGCCACAGAGAATCCACGACGGATCGACTCGCAACAGCGCGGCGGCACGCGTGCGAAACGCGGTCGCCAACGGGTCGGGATACTTGCTCAGGCCGCCCCTTAGCGTGGCCTCAATGGCTCTCGTCACGGCCGGTGACGGGGGATATGGATTCTCGTTCGTATTGAGCTTGATGAACTTGCCGGCCTGCGGCTGTTCGCCGGGGGCGTAGCCGGTCAGACGATCGATCTCGGGACGAAAGTAGGACATCAGCGAGCCGGTTCCTGCGTGCAGCGAATCGAATTCCACGGCCTAAGTGCGCGGACGCAAGCGCACTTCGACGCTTTCGCGATGCGCGGTGAGTCCTTCGATCTCGGCCAGGCAGCGCACGTCGGCAGCCAGCCGCTCGAGGCCGGCGCGATCAAAATGCAGCACGCTGTTGCGGCGCAAGAAGTCGTTGGCTGAAAGCCCGCTCGCCCACCGCGCCGTGCCGCCGGTAGGCAACACATGCGAGGGACCGGCCGCATAATCGCCCACGGCAACCGGCGTGTACGGCCCCAAGAACACCGCACCGGCGTGAGGGATCTTGTCCAACCAGCGCTCGGCATCGGCCGTGGCGATGTGCAGGTGTTCCGGCGCGATCTCGTCGGCCAGCCGGCACGCTTCGTCGCCGTCGCGCACCAGGATGATCGCCCCGAACTCCTCCAAGCTGGCCCGCGCCAGATCGCCTCGCGCCAAATCGCCCAATTGCCGGTCGAGTTCGGCCACCATGGCGTCGGCCACGGCCGCGCTCCACGTGATCAGGACACTGGCGCCGGGAGAATGTTCGGCCTGCGCCAGCAAATCCGCGGCCACGAATTCGGGCGGCGACGATGCATCGGCGAGCACTACCACTTCGCTGGGGCCAGCGATCGAATCGATGTCGACCTCGCCGTAGACGAGCTGCTTGGCGAGGGCCACGAACAGGTTGCCCGGCCCGACGATCTTGTCGACGCGCGGCAGGCCCGAAATGCCATAGGCCATCGCGGCCACGGCCTGGGCGCCGCCCAGGCGATAGACCTCGGTCACGCCCAACTCGTGGCAGGTGGCCAAAAGGTGCGGGTTATACGCGCCAAACGGCGTCGGCGGGGCGACGACCGCGATCTCGCGAACTCCGGCCGCCTGCGCCGGGACGGCCGTCATCAGTACGGTCGACGGATACGCGGCCGCGCCGCCCGGCACGCAGATACCCACCCGGGCCAACGGCAGATAGCGCTGCCGTAGATAGCCGCCGGGCCGCTCGACCTGCACGTCGCGGTGCAAGATGGCCCGCTGAAACTCGAGCACGTTGTCGCGCACCTGGCGTACGGCTTGGAGCAAGTCGGCGGGTGCCCCGACATGCGCAGCGGCCAGTTCGTCGGGACCGACGCGAATCGTCTCGGCAGTCAGGCGCGCGCGGTCGATTCGCGCCGAATAGTCGAGTACGGCCGCCAGCCCCTGGTCGCGCACGTCATGGCAGATGCGGGTTACGACCTCGCGCGGTGAAAGCGGCTCGCCGAACACCTCGATGGTCCGGCGCCGGCCTGCTTCGCTGACCACGTCGCCCTGCGGGCTGAGTTGGCGGCGCAACTCGGCCAGCGCCGCGCCGATATCGTCGCGCCGGGTGTCCAGTCGCCGAATCTTCAAATGTCCCACGGGCAAACTCGCGCAGATCGCCTCGCGGGCGACAAGCCAATCGGGGTACGGCCCACTGGGCCGCGCAAGGTTTTATTCTGACCCGGCACCGCGAGACCGAAAAGGGGGCGGTAGAATGACTCGTCCGCCAGGAGTCGCGGTGCCCGATTTCCGCCCCCCCGATCCCACGAGATGCCCCCACGATGAATGCCCGCCCGATCGATTTGCGCAGCGACACGGTCACGCGTCCCACGGCGGAGATGCGGGCCGCTATGGCCAACGCCGT
Source organism: Pirellulales bacterium (assembly GCA_019694435.1). Taxonomy (NCBI): domain Bacteria; kingdom Pseudomonadati; phylum Planctomycetota; class Planctomycetia; order Pirellulales; species Pirellulales bacterium. The sequence continues at coordinate 5,746 of JAIBBZ010000066.1, read as the reverse complement.
GGTCGGGGACGACGTGTTTGGCGACGACCTGACCGTCAATCGCCTCGAGGCCCGCGTCGCCGAATTGCTGGGCAAGGAGGCGGCGATCTTCGTCCCCTCGGGCACAATGAGCAATCAATTGGGCGTCCGCGTGCATTGCTCGCCGGGCGACGAACTGATCTGCGAGGCCGAGTGCCATATCTACTATTACGAGCAAGCCGGCTATGCGCAGTTGGCCGGCGTCGCGGCGCGGACCGTCGCCGGGAAGGAAGGCATACTCGAACTCGACCAGCTACGCGAGCTGATTCGCCCCGAGGACGACCACCAACCGCGCACGCGTCTGGTGTGTCTGGAGAACACGCACAATCGCGGCGGGGGCCGTGTGCTGCCGTACGACGGCGTCGCAGCGATCTGCGCCTGGGCACACGAGGCGGGACTGCGCACCCATCTCGATGGCGCGCGGCTGTTCAATGCCGCGGTGGCCACCGGCATCCCGGCCCTGCGCTGGAGCAGTCACTTCGACACCGTGAGCGTGTGTTTCAGCAAGGGCCTCGGTGCCCCGGTCGGATCGGCGCTTGCCGGCACGCACGAGGCGATTCGCCTGGCGCGACGCCATCGGAAGTTGCTCGGCGGCGGCATGCGCCAAGCCGGCATCATCGCCGCCGGCGCGCTGTGGGCGCTCGATCATCACATCGAGCGCCTGGCGGAAGATCATGCCCATGCCAAATACTTCGCCGAACGCGTGGCCGCGATCAATGGCCTGAAACTGCAAGGCACGGCAATTGATACCAACATTGTTTATTTTCGCGCCGATCCCAGCCTGGGTTCGGCCGAATCGCTCTCCGCGCACCTGGCGGCCCGCGACGTGTGGATCTTGCCGATTGGCCCCCAAGCGCTGCGCGCCGTGACGCATCTCGACGTCAGCCGTGCGGAGATCGAGCGTGCGGCCGACGTGTTGGAGCAGGTGATCGGCGGACTGCGCGGTTATGACGCACCCACGCGGCGCGATACGCGCTTGGTCTGACGACCGACTCGTCCGGCCATGGCGGCTGCTAGCACTTTGAAATGCGTGCTTCTGCGTCGCAAAACCGCAAATGCTAGTGTGACACTCCTATAAAGCTCTGCCGGTTGTGGCGATGAATCTTCGTGCGCTTGCGAATTGACTCGCAACTAGGCATCGAACTGCCTGGCCGCTGTTCAAGCGCGCAGAGTGCCCCCGCCGAATCAACACAGCAGTGCTTCGAGCGGCATGTTGGAACATGCCCGGAAGCGTTTGTCCCCGCGGCACGGATCGGCCGTCATTCGGGGGCCCACAAATCGCAAATGCGCCACGGAGGGGGCCTCGATGCGAAGACATTCTTGGTTGGTGTTGAGCGCGGTAGTCGGCCTGTTTAGCAGCGGAATGGCCGGTTCCGCCTGGGCTCAGCAAGCCGGCTGCTGCGCCCCGGTTGCATGTGCTGGAAATTGCGGTTCTTGCGGCGTTACGGGCTGTACCGCCTGCGGGAACTCTGCCGCCTGCGGTACCTGCTCGGCCTGCGGACAATGCGGCACCTGCAACGGTGGCTGCTGCGGCGGTTGCAGCGACGGTTGCTGCGGTGGCTGCTGTGACGAATGCTGCCTGTGGCCCTACGGCGAAAGCCGTCTGTTCGGCCTGATCGGCCCGTCGGATCGCGACTTCATCGACTTCGTCAGCCCGATCTCGAATCCGCTGTTCTTCGAAGATCCGCGGACTCTGACCGAATTGAAGCCGATCTTCGCGGAGCACGTATTCCCCGAGAACAATGCCGTGCTGCAGGGCGGCGACGCGCAGTATTACGCGTTGCAGTTCCGCTTGGCACTGACCGAGCGGTTGTCGATCATCGCGCCGAAAGACAGCTGGATCAACATCCACTCGCAAGGCGTTGGTGATCGCGACGGCTTCGCCGACACGGCGCTGGGGTTGAAGTACAACGTCTACAAGAACGCCGACACCCAGACTTTGCTCAGCGCCGGCTTGACCTACGAGGTCGTCACCGGCCAATCGGAAGTGTTCCAGGGTGAAGGCGACGGCGAGTTCCACTTCTTCCTGAGTGGCGGCCAGCGGTTCGGCGAGAACTTCTTCCTGCTTTCGGGCGCCGGCGTGCGTTATCCGCTCGACGACGATCTCGGCAGCGACATGTTCTACTGGTCGAACAGCCTCGCGACCCGCCTGATTACCGGCTCGCAAGCCGGCACCGGGCTGTACCTGATGACCGAGTTGAACTGGTTCAACTGGATGCGCAGCGGCAACGCCGTGCCGTTCAACTTCGAAGGCCTCGACCTGATCAACTTCGGTTCGAACGACGTCGCGGGCAACAACATCCTGACCGGCTTGATCGGTGCGAAGTGGAAGCCGACCCCGTTCCAAGAAATTGGTAGCGGTGTCGAAACCGCCCTCACCGAGCGGGAAGACATCCTCAACCACCGCGTGTACCTGCACTACATCGTGCGGTACTAAGCGGACAGAGAACGCGGCGAGTACTTTCGGGTGGCAAACCGCCGGCGGGCCAGGACAACCTGGCCTGCCGGTTTTTGTTGGGGTTCACTCGCCGGTACGCAAACCGGACGCGAACATCCTGCGGCGCAGCTCTTCCCATTCGGCGACCTGCTTGGGTGTGCCGTCGCGGTCGATCAACTCGGTGATCCAATCGTCCATGCGCCGCAGCCGGTCGGCGAGCGTCGACATCGCGTTGAAGGCCAGTTTGTACGGCGCGCACGCCCCGTCCGAGATCAGCTCGTCGAATTCCGAGCGGTCCAGGCAGAGCAACTGCACCGCGGTCTCGGCCACGATCGCGGCCGAGTGCGGCGCGGCATGAAAAAAGCTCATCTCGCCAAAATGCTGGTACGGTTCCAGGGTCGCCAGCACGACCGGTCGCGGCAGCGTGATCCCGGCGCGGCGACGCTTCAGCACCTGGCACCGGCCCGACAGCAGAATCCACAACTCGCGGGTATCAGCCCCTTCGGCCATGATCTCCTGGCCGGGCAGAAACTCCAGCAACCGGGCCGCGTGAGCCAATTGCCGGCGCTCGGTCTCGTTCAGGCCGGCCAGCACGGGGATCTTGAGCAGGGTCTCGCGTGTCGGGCCGCCGGTATTCATTTGATGCCTCCGAGCACCGTGGCCCGTCCGACGCGCTCGATGCCCTGGATATAGGCAGCCGTGCGGAGGCTCACTTTCCGCTGCGCCGCCAGGCTCCAGACCTCTTCGAAGGCCGTCGACATGGCCCGGTCCAATTCCTGGCGCACGCGATCGATGCCCCAGCGATAGTACTGCCGATTCTGGACCCACTCGAAATAGCTGGCCGTCACGCCGCCCGCGTTGGCCAGGATGTCGGGCAACACGACCACACCTCGCTCGTCGAAGATCGCATCGGCGTCCGGCCGAATCGGTTCGTTGGCGCCCTCGACGATGATGGGGGCCTTGACGCGCGGCGCATTTTCGGCCGTCAGCACGCCGCCCAGCGCCGCCGGCAGCAACACATCGACGTCCAGTTCGAGCAACTGGGCACCGCTGATGTGCTCGGCCTCGGGATAGCCCGCGAGCGAACCACCGTGGTCACGCGCCCAGCGGCCCACGTCGCCGATGTCGAGCCCCAGCGACCGGTAATAGGCGCCGCTCACGTCGGCCACGGCCACGATCTTGCAATCGGCGTCGTGGAGAAACCGCGCGGCGTGCGAACCGACGTTGCCGAATCCTTGAATCGCGATGCGGGTGTTCGACGGTTTGCGCCCCAGCCGCCCGAGCAATTTCATCGTCACAATGCCGATGCCGCGCCCGGTCGCCTCCTCGCGCCCGGGCAGACCGTACATCTCGACCGGCTTGCCGGTCACGCTGGCCGGGCTGAAGCCGTGATACTTCATGTACTGGTTCATGATCCAAGCCATGACCTCGGCGTTGGTCCCCATGTCGGGCGCCGGGATGTCGGTATCGGGCCCGAACATGTCGTGCAGTTCGTCGACGAATTTGCGCGTCACGAGCTCCAGCTCGCGGCGGGACAGTTTTGCCGGATCGAGCGCGATGCCGCCTTTGGCCCCACCGTAGGGCAGGTTGACCACGGCGGTCTTCCAGGTCATGAGCGCCGCCAGCGAACGCACCTCGTCGAGGTCGACTTGCGGATGAAAGCGCAGGCCACCCTTCATCGGGCCCCGGGAATTGTCGTGTTGCACCCGGTAGCCGATGTAGGTGTTCAGGTCGCCGTTATCCATTTCGACGGCGATCTGTACGGTGACCTCCCGTTTGGGAGTCAGCAGCAACAGCCGCATGTTCTCGGAAAGCTGCAGGTGATCGGCGGCACGATTGAAATACAGGCGCGTGGCGTCGAAGGCCTTCATCGACAAGGTTGCTCCTTCCTGGACGGCCGCACGTTCAGGTGGTGCGGCTAACCAATCATATCCCACCCGGCCCGTCGGGGACCGGACGAATCGACCGTTTTCGCGCGGTCCAAGGTACCCCGGCCCGCGCAATTTTGCCCTGCGACCCCGGGGCGCGGTAGATTCAGAAGTAACGGAACAGGAACTCTCTTCTGCTCGGGGCGCGTCGCTTGCCTACGGTCTGCCAGCGACTCGAGGCGGCGTTCGCGGTGAGGCCATGTCGCAAACGGTCGACGACTTCTGGCGTTTGTCCGTCGACGCGGGGCTGATTTCGCCCGAGCGTCGCGGCGAACTCGACCGCGAGTTCCGCACGCAGCGCGGTGCCGCGGCCACGTCCAAAGATCTGGCGAAATACCTGGTCGAACGGCGCGTGATCAGCGGATACCAGGCCACGGTGCTCGCGGCCGGTCATCCCGGTCCGTTTCATTACGGGCCCTATCTGGTTTTTCACCGTCACTCTTCTGGGCCCCTGGCACAGATCTTTCGCGCGCGTCATCTGCCGACGCAGCACGTGGTCCTGCTGCGATTCTTGACCGGCGAACGGTCGAGCGACGCGGAGACCCTGGAGCGCGCCGCCGCGCGGGCCGCGTACGCTGCCCAACGCAACGAGCCGCGCTTGAGCCAGGCTTGGACACTCGTCGATTTGGCGCAATACAAGTTCCTCGTCGCCGAGGCCCTCGAAGCGGCCCCGCTCGCTGTCTGGATGGCCAAGGCCGGACCTCAGCCGATCGGCGAGGCCTGCCGGGTAGTGCGCGAAATCGCCTTGGGCCTGGTGGCTTTGCACGCCGCAGGCGAGATCCACGGGGCCGTACACGGCGGCAATGTGCTGCGGCACGCCAATGGAAATGTGCAACTGCTCTCCTGGCCGCTCGTGGGCGATCCGCTCGCTCCGCAATCGTCGGTCTGCGACGAGCGCGCGATCGCCACTGCGCGGGCCCTCGGCGAGCAGGCCGGCAGCAGCTCGCCAGAGCAAGCGGCCACGGCGCTGTGCGTGGCGCCCGAGCTGCTCGTGGCGAGCAGCGAGCCTGACGCTCGCTGCGACGTCTACGCACTGGGCTGGTTGCTGCTGCAATTGCTCACCGCGCCGCAGCAATCGCCCACGGCCCACGAAGTGACCGCCGTACTCGTGCTGCGCAAGGGTGCCGCGACGCCCTGGGCGGGCGCGGCAGAGAGGTTGCCTTCGCAGGTGCAAAAACTTCTGTCGTATTTCCTCGCGCCTGATCCGGCCGCGCGTTATCAGACGGCCGCGCAAGCCGCCGAGGCCTTGAGGGTCTATGCCGAGCGGTCGCCGCTGACGGTACCGGCGCCGGCCCCTGCCGCGACGGCGGCTGCCTATCGTGCATGGCTCGCAGTGCAAGCGCCGGCGCCGAGCTCCTCGTCA
>JAIBBZ010000065.1 GCA_019694435.1 Pirellulales bacterium | reverse complement strand
CGCCGAGTTTCTCGTCGGCCTTGCGCTCTACGAAGCAGGCGAACCGCGCGCCGCGCGCGAGCAGTTTGTCCGCACGCGCAAACTGCACCCGCGCACTCCGGAGGGCCTGGCGGCCAACGCCCGCGACGCCGCCCTGCGCCTGGCCGAGGGCCTGTACCCCGAGGCCTTGGCCGCGCTGGTCCGGGCAGTGCGCGCCGCGGGCGATCCGGCGCAATACTCGAATCCTTGGTTAAGCCTGATCCAACTGCAGGCCCAATTGCTCACGACGCACGATACGCTGCTCGCCCACAAGCAATTCGCCCTGGCCATCGAGCTGGCAAACTCGATCGAGCCGGTCGTGTCGCGCGATGATGCCATCGAGTTTCTGGCCCACAGCCACGAGGCGTGGGCCGTCGAGTTGCTCAAGCAAGTCGAAGGTCAGCCGGCCGAAGAGGCCGATCGGCTGCGGAGCGAAGCGCGCGAGCAGTACCGCCAGGCCGGCTCGCGTTTCGAGGAACTGGCCAATCTGCGTTCCACGGCCAAGACGTATATCGCGCACATCTGGTCGAGCGCCGAAAGCTTTCTCAAGGCCGATGATTACGCCGATGCCCAGCGGCTGCTGCGCCGGTACCTGGACGAGGAAGCGCGCAAGTTGCGACCCACGGCGCTCGTCAACCTGGGCGAAACCTTGTTGGCCGAGGACAAACCGACCGAGGCGCTGGCCGCCTTTGGCGAATGTCTGGAGTTCTTTCCCCACGATGCCGTGGCTTATCGAGCCCGGCTGCTGGCCAGCGCCACGCACTTTGAGCTGGGCGAGCTGGAAGCAGCGGCCGCGTTCTTGCACGAGGTGCTCAACGACGACCAGCTTACGCCGCTCAGCTTCGAGTGGCGCGAAGCCCTGTTCGCATTGGGCCGACTGCTGCACTTCGAGGGCCGCTACGACGAGGCCTTCGTCAAGCTCGACGAGGCCGTGAAGCGTTATCCCGATTCCCCGCAAACCATCGAAGCCAGGTTCTTGGCCGCCGAGTCGTACCGCCTGCACGCCGTCAAGCTGCGCAACTCGATCGACGAGCAAACTCCCGAGACGCAGCGCCAGGCAAACCTGGCCGAGGCGACGCGGCTGTACGACGAAAGCCTGGTACGGCACGCCGCGCTGCAGGACCTGCTCTTGGACTTGCTCGACCACGGACAACTCACGCCCGCCCAGCAACTGCTTCTCCGCAACAGTTACTTCGCCCGCGGCACGATCCTGATGGCCCTGGAACGTTGGGAAGAAGCGATCCGCACTTTTACGACCTTCACCAATCGCTATGCGCGCCAACCCGAAGTGCTCGACGCGTATCTGCAGATTGCCCGCTGCTACCGGCGGATGAGTCAGCCCAACGAGGCCCGGGCCACGCTCGAGCAGGCCAAGGTGGCGCTCGAGCGGATGGAGCCCACGACACAATTCGAGGAATCGACCAGCTTCAGCCGCACCGAGTGGACCGACCTGTTGGCCTGGGCCACCACGCTGTAAACACCCATGCATCTCGAAACCGACATCCTGGCCGAACTCATCTCGCGCAAGCGGGTCTGCCTGGCGCATTTGCTGCAGCTCGGCGAACGCCAGCGGGAGATGATCGCCGCGGGCGAGATGGCGGGCCTGCTCAAGGTCCTCGGCGGCAAACAGCGGCTATTGGCCGAACTGCAGACCCTTGAACGGGCGCTGGACCGGTTTCGCGACCAAGACCCCGACGCGCGCGTTTGGCGCAGTCCCGAGGCGCGCCAGCGGTGCGCCGCCGAGGTGGCCGACTGCGAGACGTTTCTGGCCGCGATTCTGCAGCAGGAGCGCAGCAGCGAAGACGAACTGCGCCGCCGCCGCGACGACGCGCAACAGCGGCTCGAAGCGGCCCACGGCTCGCGCCAGGTGCTCGGCGCCTACCTGGCCGAATCTCCCGATACGTTGCATCAACTCGACCTGGCCTCGGAAAGCTGAGGAACTCGCGATGGACGATGGCGAACCCTATATCCTGCCGCTGGAACGTCGTCACGAGCTTGAGTCTGTGCTCGAAGCGTGGCATGGCGCCACCGTGCGACTCGAACAAACCCACGAAATGCTGTGCGCCGAGGTCCGTCGGCTGACGACCGAGCTCGAAGCCAAGAACCGCGAACTGGCCCGTAAGAACCGTCTGGCGGATTTGGGCCAGGTGGCTTCGCTCGTGGCCCACGAGGTGCGCAACGGCCTGATGCCCGTCACGTTGTATCTCAGCCTGCTCAAGCGGCGTTTGTCCGACGACCCCGGCGCCGTGACGATCGTCGAGAAGATCGCCGGCGCGTGTACGTCGCTCGATGCGACGGTCAACGACCTGTTGCACTTCGCCGGCCAGCGCGAGCCGCGCCGGCAGCGCTGCCCGGTGCGGAAGCTCGTCGAAGACGTGCTGGGCGGCCTGGCCGCGCAGTTGCGCTCGCAGGGCATCGAGACGACCGTCGACGTGCCGTTCGCGCAAACGGCATGGGCCGATCCGGACATGCTGCGGCGCGTCGTGCTGAACCTCACGCTCAATGCCATCGATGCGATGCCCGACGGTGGCGAGCTGGTGATTACCTCGTTCGAGGGCCGCGATTGGTTCGAGCTCGAGGTGGCCGACAGCGGGCCGGGCATGCACGACGACGTCCGTCGCCGGGCCTGCGAACCGTTTTTCACCACGAAGAGCGCCGGTACCGGACTGGGTTTGGCGATCGTCAACCACATCGCCGACACCCACGGCGGCGCGATTCGCATCGACAACTGTCCCGAGGGTGGCGCGGCGCTGACTTTGCGGCTGCCGCGCGCCATGCGCCAGGAGGCCGCGGCATGAAGACTTCGAACTCCGGCACCTCTCGGGCCACGCTGCCGGCCCCGCGCGTCCTCGTGGTCGACGATCACGCGCCGGCCCGAGAATCGATGTGCGACATCCTCCGGCAGGCCGGCCATGAGGTCGACGCCGCGGTCGGCGCGAGCCAGGCGCTGGCGCGGATGAAAACCGAATCGTACGACGTCGTGCTCACCGATTTGCAGATGCCGGGCATGAGCGGCCTGGAATTCCTGCGGCAAATCCGCCAGCGCGACCATGGCCCGCAGGTGATCCTGGTGACCGGCTATGCTTCGGTATCGACGGCCGTCGAAGCGATGCGCGACGGAGCCTTCGACTACATCGAAAAACCGTTCGACGCCGAACAGCTCGAAGGCCTCGTGGCCCGCGCCATCCAGCAGGCCGGGCTGATCGATCAGCGCGCGACGATCAGCGGTCCAGCCAGCATGTCGGCCTCGATGGTCGGTTCGAGCGAGGTGATGCAACGTCTGCGCGGCCGCGTGGCGCAGGTCGCCCGGTCGCAAGAAACCGTGCTGATCTGCGGCGAAAGCGGCACCGGCAAAGAGCTGGTTGCACGGGCCGTGCATGCCGCCAGCCCGCGCAGCGCAGCCCCGCTGGTCAGTCTGAACTGCCCCGTGCTGTCCGCGCAGCTCATGGAAAGCGAATTGTTCGGCCACGAGCGCGGCGCCTTTACCGGCGCCGACGCGCCGCGCACCGGCCGCTTCGAGCTGGCCGACCACGGCACTATCCTGCTGGACGAAATCACGGAAATCGAGCCGCACTTGCAGGCCAAGCTGCTGCGCGTGCTGCAAGAGCGCTCGTTCGAGCGCGTGGGGTCGAGCGCGACGCTGCACGTCGATGTCCGCGTCCTGGCGACGACCAACCGCGACCTGTTGGCCGAGGTGGCCGCGGGCCGGTTCCGCGAAGACTTGTATTATCGCCTGGCCGTGTTGCCGCTGGCCGTCCCGCCGTTGCGCGAGCGGCGCGACGATGTGCCGGAGCTGGTCGACCATTTTCGCAACCGCGCGGCCGAGCGGCTACAGGTCGAGCCTTGCGAGTTCACCCGCGCGGCGCTCGACCTGCTCGTGCATTACGACTGGCCGGGCAATGTCCGTGAACTGGAAAACATCGTCACCCGCGCGAGCGTGCTCAGCGGCGGCGCGCCGGTCTCGGCCGACGAACTGCAGCCATGGCTGTTACGCACGCCCGAGCACGGTCCGGCTGCGGCGGCGCTGCCCGTGGGCCTGAGCCTGCACGAGATGGAACGCAAGCTCATCGAATCGACGCTCGAACGATTCGGCGGCCATCGCGAAAAGACGGCCAAAGCGCTGGGCATCGGCATTCGTACCTTGTCGGGCAAGTTGAAGACCTACGGCTATGCCCCGCGCACCAAGAACTTCGCCTCGGCGGCGTGAACGACACCTCGGCAGGCCCATGCAACGAAACCGTGGACATCGGCAGATTCAGCGCGTGCCAAGCGGCAATTCCTGCCGGTTCGCCGGTTGGTGCGACGGCGCGCCGCCGGCGTGCCAGCCCGGCGCCGGCGATGACAAACCGTGTGGCGGCAAGCATTTCCTGCCCTGGCTCTTGGCCATCGGGGGGCGGGCCTGCGCGTGCCGGCACGTCGGTTGCGTCGGGCCCATGACAGCACTCTTGTGTTTCAGGTGAATCATGTTCGACTCGCAGCTCTTTGCCGGATCGCCCATCCCGGTGCTCGAACAGACCGTACTGTTCGCAGGCAAGCGGCATGCGCTGCTGGCCGGGAACATTGCGAATCTCGATACGCCCGGCTACCGCGCCAAGGATGTCTCGCCCGCACAGTTCGAAGCCCGGCTGCGCAAGGCGATCGACGCCCGGCGGCAGTCCCCGCATTCGCTGAACGAGGTTGCGCATCGGAGCGACCCGGTGCGCGAGGTGCGTAACGATTTCGAAAGCATGGTCCGGCACGACGACGGTAACGTCGTGCTCGAAGACCAGGTCAAAGAGATTTCCAAGAACCAGCAGCGCCACAACGTGGCCATCGCGTTGCTCACCAGCCAGTTCCGGCTGATGCAGGCGGCGATTAGTGAGCGTGTCTAAAGAGATCCCACGCTGAGGAGACGATTGCCATGATTTCGGCCCTCGATATCAGTACCAGCGGCCTGGTGGCTCAACGGGCGCGGCTCAACGCGATCTCCAGCAACATCGCCAATATGTCGACCACGCATAACGAGGCCGGCGAGCGCGTGCCCTATCAGCCGCGCTACGTCGTGTTTCAAACCGACGCCGACGTGCGGCACCCCGAGCGGGCCTCGGGCGTGAAGGTGAGCAGCATCGAGATTTCCGACGTCGATCCGCGGATGAAGTATCAGCCCGGCCACCCCGATGCCGACGCGCGGGGCTACGTGGCCTATCCGAACATCGACCTGACGTCGGAGTTCGTCGATGCCCTCGAAGCGACGCGTGCTTATGAGGCGAACATCGGCGTGATCGAAGTCACCAAGAACATGAGCGAACAGACCTTGCGGATCGTGGCCTGAGAGGTCCGACCGTTGGAAAGGGAACTGCCATGATGCCCGGACTCCCCAGCGTGCAAGCCAGCCAGATCCCGCTGCCTCCGGCTGCGCCCGGCGTACCCGGTGCCGGAGCGAGCGCCGCCACGGGTGGCTCGTCTTTCAAGAGCATGCTGGTCGACTCGATCGACCAGGTCAACGCGATGCAAAGCGAGGCCAACCGCGCGATCGAGGCCCTGGCCACGGGCGAAGACGTCCAGCCGGCCGAAGTGCTGACTGCCGTACAGAAGGCCGACCTGGCATTCAAGATGGTCATGCAGGTCCGCAACAAGCTGATGGCCGCCTACGAGGAGGTTAAGCAGATTCGCGTTTGATCGCCCGCACCTAACCCCGCCCCGCGGTCGCGTATTTGCCCGACTAAGCAGTCGCCTGGAGTTCATGGATGGACTTTCTGAATCAAGCTATGGCGCAACTGACCGAGCTGTTCCGCTCGATGACGCCTGCCGCGCGCGTCATCTCGGTGCTGCTCTTGGCCGTCGTGATTGCGAGCGTCGGGTTCCTGGTCAATACGGGTGTGGCGGGACCCGATGCGTACCTGCTCAGCGGGCGCAGCTTCTCGCCCGACGAGCTCGAAAAGGTCGAAGCGGCGCTCGGGGCGGCGGGCCTGAGCAATTACACGGTCGAAGGCACCAAGGTCCTCGTGCCACGTGGGCAGCAGGCCAGCTATCTGGCCGCGCTCGCCGAGAACAACGCGCTGCCACGCAACTTCGGCGACCACTTGCGCGACGCCATGAACGCCGGCGGCCCCCTGGCCAGCCGCCACGACCAGCAGGAACGACTCAAGATTGCTCGCCAGACTGAAATCGCCCAGATCATCAGCAACATGTCGGGCATCTCGAAGGCGGCCGTACTCTACGACACCAAGTCGCGCGGCATGCTCAAGCGCGACGAGGTGATTACAGCCTCGGTCCACATCGAGGCCAGCGATCCAGGGTCGCTCGACGATGCCCGGATTCGCGCGATTCGCCACCTGGTGGCGGGCTCGATTGCGGGACTGGCCCCCGACGGCGTGACCGTCACCGATGCGTCGGGGCGGACCTGGGCCGGCGGTTCGCCCGCCAGCGGCGGCAGTTCGATGGACGACGCCTACATGTCGCGGTGGCGCGACTATCAGAAGGAATACGAAACGAAGGTCCTCGCCGCGTTGTCCTATGTGCCAGGCGTCACCGTGGCGGTCGACGTGGAGCTCGACCGCGAGGTTGAAAGCACGCTTGACCAGGTCAAGGTCGATCCCAAGGCCGTGGCCGTGCGGACCGAAAAAGAAACGCTCAACAACACCAACCACAGCGCCAATAGCGCCGGCCGCCCAGGGTTCCAAGCGCAGCAGCCCAACCAAGGCGCCGCCTTGGCCAACGCAGCCGCTCCGGGCCCGGCCAGCGTCGAAAAGACGACGCGCAACGAAGAGGATTTGACGACCGGTCACGATCGGATGCACAGCCGCAAGGTGGGACTGGTGCCGAAGCGCGTGGCGTTTGCCGTCGGCATTCCCAGCGGCTACCTGGCCAAGATCTGGTCAGAACAGAACCCGCCGGCCGCCGGTCAAGAACCGGCCAAGCCCGACGCGGCCGCGCTGGCCAAGATCGAAGAAAAGGTCGTCACCGACATCAAGGCGCATCTGGCCACGATGGTCGTGGCGCCGCCCGAGACAACCGATCTGAAGTCGCTGGTGACGGTGACCACGTTCCAGCAGCTTGCTCCCACCGAGATCGCCGGACCGACCACGGCGAGCACCGCCCTGGCATGGCTCAGCGAATACGGCAGCACGGCGGCCATGCTCGGCCTAGGCCTGTTCGCCCTGATGATGCTGCGTTCGACGATACGCGGCGTGCCGGCGGCGTCCAGCGCGAACGCGTCGTCGGCCGGCGCGGCAAGCGCTCCGAACATCATCGCCGCCACCGTACCAGCCGGCGAAGCCGAAATGGCCGGGGGTGCCGGCGGCGAACCCGCGCCACGCGAGAACCGCCTCGCCCGCCGTCGCGAAGGCGGGCCGTCGATCCGCGAGGAACTGACTGAGATTGTCAAGGAAGACCCCGCCTCGGCCGCCAACATTCTTCAAGCCTGGATCAGTAGCGCAATTTGAAATCGCCCATGAGTCCGCAAGCCCTCCGTAAAGCAGCGATTCTTGTCGCCAGCCTCGAACCCGAAGCGGCCGAGCGCGTGCTCGACCTGTTGGGCGACGCCCAGGCACGATTGGTGCGCGAAGCGCTCATTCGTCTGCCGGCGATCGAGCCGAGCGAGCAGCAACAAATCATCGAAGAATTCCTGCGCGTCGGTCCCTGGGACGGCGCCGGGGCCGAGCCGGTACCGCCAGCGCCGACGGGCGTCGAGCTGGGCGGTTCGCTGGCGGCATGGCAACCGGCCCCCCAACCCGAGGCAGCTGAGCCCGACGCGGTCGTCGATCCGAGCGCTGCGCCGTTCGACTTCCTGCATACGGCCCATTCGCAGCACGTTGCGCCGTTCCTCAGCCAAGAGCATCCGCAGACGATTGCCCTGGTCGTGTCGCATTTGGCGCCCGAGCGGGCCGCGGAAATCCTCGCGCGTTTGCCGGCCGACGTCCAGCTCGAGGTCGTGGCACGGCTCGTCGACCTCGACGAAGCGCACCCCGAGATGGTGCGCGCGGTCGAACGGGGCCTTGAAAGCCGACTGTCGGTGCAGTCGCAGCGACTGCAGCGGCGCAGCGCCGGTGTGGCCCGGGTGATGAGCATTCTGGCCGCGAGCGATCGGGCGCTGGCCGACCGGATCGTGGGCAACCTGCAGTACTTCGACCCCGATCTGGCCGACGCTCTGGCGCCGCGGACCTGGTCGTTTGACGACGTGCTCCGATTGGACAACGCCTCGCTGGCGGCGCTCTTGGCGGCCGCGCCGCACGAACTCGTCGTCCTGGCGTTGGCCGGCTCGAACGAAGGCTTCACGCACCGGGTGTTGGCGTTGTTCGGCCCCCGCGACGCGGCGGCGCTCGAACAGCAGCTCGCCACGCTCGGGCCGACGCGGCTCAGCGATGTCGAGACGGCACAACACGAACTGGCCGAGCTGTGGGGCCGCTTGCACGCTACGGGCCGTCGCAATCCGCCCGCACCCCAAGGCTCCCTGGCCGCTTAACCCCACCTGAGAGATTCCTGCATTGTCGAGCATCATCAAGGCCACTGATCGCGATCGCGGCATCCATCCGGCCGCGTTCAACATGAACGATCTGCGCGCCGAGGCCGATCGCCAACTGCAGGAGATCCGCGCGCAGGCCGAAGGCATCATCACGCAGGCGCGTAAGCAGGCCGAGGCCGTCAAGAAGCAGGCACAGACCGAGGGCCAGCAACTGGCCCAAAAAGCCTTGTCGCAACTGGCCGCGACCGAGGCCGCTAAGCGCTTAGAAACCCTGTTCCCGGCACTGCGACAGGCCATCGGCCAACTCGATCAGGTGCAGCAACACCTGATCGGCCAATGGGAGCAACGCATCATTCGCCTGGCGTGCGCGATCGCCGAGCGCGTCATCCGCCGCGAATTGGCCCAGACGCCCGACATCACGCTCGACCTGGTGCGCGAAGGACTGCAGCTTGCCGCCGGGGCGCCGCAATTGCGGTTGTTGCTCAACCCGGCCGACCAGGCGCAGCTGAGCGAGCAACTGGCCCTGATCACCAAGGAATTCAATCGGCTCGGGCCCACCGAAATCGTAGCCGATCCGCGTATCGAGCTGGGCGGCTGCAGGATCGAGACGTCGTTCGGCTCGATCGACCAGCAATTCTCCGTCCAACTCGCCCGGATCGCGTCGGAACTGGCCTAGCTCAACCCATGCTCGACCTCGAAGCACAAGTCGCCCAGATCATGCCCACCGCGATCGCAGGTCGCGTCGTGCGAACTTTGGGACTTACCGCCGCCGTCGAAGGCTTTCCGGCGCCCGTCGGCGCCGTCGCCGAGATCGAGCGGCACGCCGGCGCACCCGTGCCGGCCGAGGTCGTGGGCTTCAACGGCGGCGAGACGATTCTGTTCCCCTTGAGCGATATGTCGGGAGTCCGGCACGGCAATGCGGTCCGCCTGGTGCAGACCGTACCCTACCTGCGCGTCGGACCCGAGCTGCTCGGGCGCGTGATCGACGCCCGAGGCCGCGCGATCGATGGCGGCCCGCAACCGGCACTGGCTCACCGGATTCCGATTCAGCGTTCTGCGCCCCTGGCCACGCAACGCCCGCGGATCGATACTCCCCTGTCGACGGGCATCCGTTCGATCGACGGCCTGCTGACTTGCGGGCGCGGCCAACGGATGGGCATCTTTGCCGGGCCAGGCGTGGGCAAGAGCGTGACTCTCGGCATGATGGCCCGGTACAC
Organism: Pirellulales bacterium; assembly: GCA_019694435.1. NCBI lineage: Bacteria > Pseudomonadati > Planctomycetota > Planctomycetia > Pirellulales > Pirellulales bacterium. The sequence goes on along the minus strand of JAIBBZ010000065.1, from coordinate 2,994 downwards.
CAGTGCCGACATCCGGGTGATCGGCCTGGTCGGCGAACGCGGCCGCGAGCTGAACGAATTCCTCGAGCGCGACCTGGGCCCCGAAGGGCGTGCCCGCAGCGTCGTGGTCGTGGCAACCAGCGACGAGCCGGCCATTCTGCGCGTGCGGGCGGCGCTCGTGGCGACGGCCCTTGCCGAATACTTTCGGGACCTGCAGCAAGACGTGCTGCTGCTAGTCGACTCGCTCACGCGGTTCGCGATGGCACAGCGCGAAATCGGGCTCGCGGCGGGCGAGCCGCCGGCGACGCGCGGCTATCCGCCCTCGGTCTTTGCCATGCTGCCGAAGCTCGTGGAGCGCGCCGGGCGCACCACGGATGGCAGCATCACGGCCTTTTATTCCGTGCTGGTCGAGGCCGACGATCCGAACGAGCCGATCGGCGACGCCGTGCGTGGGCTGCTCGATGGGCACACCTGGCTGTCGCGCAAGATCGCCTCGCGCGGCCACTACCCGGCGGTCGACGTGCTCGACAGCCTGAGCCGGCTGATGAGCACGATCGCGCCGCCCGAACACCAAGAGGCCGCGCGGTTCGTGCGCGAGCTGTTGGCCGCATATCGCGAGAACGAAGACCTGATTTCGATTGGCGCCTACCGGCGCGGCACCAACCCGGTCGTCGATCTGGCGGTCGACATGCGTGACGAGATCAATCTGTTCCTGCGGCAGCGTATCGAGGAGCCGGCCACGGTCGAATCAGCCCGCGAAGGACTCGAGGCCCTGGTGCGCAGCGCCGCGCGCCGGCGCAACGTCCCCCAACCGACAACCCCCGCCGGCCGCGCGCCGACCCCACGCACCGCAACCGCGTAACGAGCTGAATCCGCATGGCCCGCTTCCGATTTCGCCTGCAGACGTTGCTGCACCTCCGCGAGGCCGCTCGCGACGAGCGGCGCACCGCCTTGGGCGAAGCCTTGGCAGCCGAAGCGGTGCTGCTCGAGCGCCGGGCCGAGATTGACGCGCAGTTACAGGCGCAGCACGAACTGGCCCAGACCCGGGGCCTGGGCCCGCTCGACGTCGATGCGCTGTTGAACATCGAGCGTTATGAAATGCTGTTGCGCGCTGAACGACAGCTGCTTGAAAAGCAATTGCGCTCCGTGCAGGAGGAAATCGAGGTCCGCCGCGCGGCACTGGCCGAAGCCGATCGCCAGGTGCGCATCCTCGAACGACTCCGCGAAACCCAACAAGATCGCTTCGAGCACGAAGCCCGCCGCCTGGAGCATCTACAGCTTGACGAGGTGGCTGCGCAGCGCTGGCTGCGGGAGGCCCGTTCATGATCGGCAAGCTGATCAAGATGCTCGCCGCCGGGCTGGCTTATTTCGCGCTGGGTACGCTGCTGGCCGAAGGCGTCGCGGTCTACCTGCTCTGGTCGCAAGGTGGACTTGCGCCGGACCGCCTCACCCAGGCGCTGGCGGCGCTGCAAGGCGTCAAGCTGCCCGAACCGGAAACCGCCGAACAACCGGTCGCGCCGCCGCAACCGTCGCTGGAAGATATCGCCTGGGCCCGGGCCATCAAACTGCGCCAGATCGAGCAGCGTGAGACGGCACTCGCTGCGGTTCGGGAAATGGCTCGCGAAGACCGCCAGGCAATCACGGCCGAGAAGACTGAGCTGAACAATCAGCGTCAGGCGTATACCGCCGAGTTGGCCACGCTGCACGACACCGCCATCGAACAGGGCCGCGAGCATGCGCGGCAATTGCTCGAAGGGCTCGATCCGGACAAGGCCAAGGCACAGGTCTTGAAGATGCTCGATAACGACCAGCTCGACGAAGTCGTGATGATGTTTCAGCAGATGTCGACGGCCAAGCGCAACGACATTGCCAACGAGTTCGAGAACGAAGAAGAAAAAGAAAAGCTGGCGGAGATTCTCCGCCGCACCCATCAAGGCGTGCCCGATGCGGAAACCGCCGCGCGGGCCATGCGCGCAGCGGCCGAAGACGCCGCGGCGGTGGACGGCGACGACAACGCCGCCGGCGAACCGGCCGCGCCCTAAACCGTCGAGCAATTGAAGTACAAGGATTAACCCCGCAGATGGATCGCGTGACGACGGACAACCTGAGCTTTCGTCTGCCGCTTCTCGACTTGCCGTCGCGCGGCACGTCACCGGTCGCGCCGGTACTACCGCCGGCCGGCGAATCGTCGCCGTCGTTCCAAAGGCAGCTTGATTCGGCGACCCAGTCGGCGACGCCGGCACCGGCCAAGGAGCCGGAACCCGTCGCTGCGTCGTCGCCTTCGGCATCGGCTCCGCCGCCCGCCGCGAAACGGCGCGAGTCGGAAGAGGAACATCCCGCGTCCGACCCTGAGGATCCCACGGCGGTCGTGCCGGCCGATGCACATCTGCCGAACGCGCCCGCCGAATCATCACTGGCACAGGAAGACGACGGATCGCAGGCCGTAGCGCCGCTCGAAGAGTCGACCGCGAAGCCGCGCAGCGCGAAAGGCAAGCGCGGCGCAGCGCAGGCGGACGAGGGACAGCTCAAGAAAGTGCCCGTAGAAGCGCAGGTCGAAACGTCGCCGGATGCCCGGTCAGGCGCGGCCGAGTCGCCGGCCCGCGACGCCGAGCAATCGCTGGCCGGCGCGACCAAGGCCGAAGAGACGGTCGCCAAGGCCCAACCCGTTGCGCAAACGGGCAAGCCGGCCGCCAGCGCGGGGAAGTCGTCGCCGGGACCGACCGCGGCCGTACAACCGACGTCTGACGTTGCGAACGATGCATCGACCAAGAATTCCGATACCGAGGCGAACGCCCAGCCTGTCGCCGATCCGACTGGCGAGATTTCGGCGGTCACGGCCGACGCCGCGGTCAGCGATCCGGCAGCACAAACAGCCGCCACGGCTGCGGCTGGCGAGCAGGTGAAGCCAGCTGCGGTGAACTCGAGCCGCGCCCAGCGCTCGGCCAACGAGCGCACGACGGCTCGCCAGGGCCAGTCGGCCGACGACACGAAGCAAACTGCTCCTGAGACGAAGCC